>NZ_DKHR01000022.1:0-46824 GCF_002453835.1 Psychrobacter sp. UBA6739 | reverse complement strand
GTGACCGGCTCTTCAGGTAAATCTAAGAGCGTCAATGTGGAAGTGCGTAAAAAGAAAGTATTTGAAAAGCCTGATCCAGAAAAAATGGCTGAAGAGTTGGCTGCGCGTGAGCAAGCGATGATTGAGTCGCAAGAACGTGCTGCTAAAGATGCTGAAGAGCGTGCTACTACTAAGAAGAAATCTGAAGAACGTCAAGCTGCAACTTTGGCTGCAATGCGTGCAAGCTTAGGCTCTAGCAAAAAGTCAGATGATAAAAACGACGATATCTCAACCTCAGTGGTTGTGAAAAAAGGTGGCAAAACCACTGTCGAAGTCAAACCTAAAGACCAACCGAAGAAAAAAGTTGCAGCGACGAAACCGAAAGTTGAAACGGCAGTTGAGCGTAAAGCGCGCGAAATGCGTGAGAAAGAAGAAGCTCGTTTACGTGAAATCGAAACAGAAACACGCCGCGCTCAAGCTGAAGAAGCACAGAAACGTACGCTTGAACAAATGCGTAAAATGGCTGGAAAATATACAGATCAGCCTGCTTCTGAAGTTCGTAAAGACGAGCCACTAGCAGAAGGTTTGGTTGGTGATGCCTTAGAAGAATCGTTTGAAAAAGAACGTCGTGAAATCAAGCGTGGCACCAGTAGTACTAGTGCTCGTGGCCGTGGTCGTCGTAAGAATCAAGATGAGCGTGAGATCAAAAACCGTAAAAACGGTTTGCGTTCAACGCAAGCATCACAGCATAAGTTCGAAAAGCCTGTTGAAAAAATTGTTTACGATGTTGAGATTAGTGAACAAATTACCGTTGCAGATCTTGCTCAACGTATGGCAGTTAAAGCGCGCGAAGTCACCAAATTGCTTATGAAAATGGGTGAGATGGCTCGTGAGTCAGATACGATTGATCAAGCGACAGCAAGTTTGCTCGTTGAAGAGATGGGTCACAATCCAGTACTGGTTAGTGATACTAAGGTTGAAGACGATCTACAAGACGCCGTTGATGAGCGTAGCAGTAACGTTCAAACTCGTCCGCCAGTCGTCACAATCATGGGTCACGTCGATCACGGTAAGACATCATTACTTGATAAAATTCGTGAAACAAAAGTGGCAACTGGTGAAGCAGGTGGTATTACTCAGCATATCGGTGCTTATCACGTTAAAACCGATCGTGGTGTGATTACCTTCCTTGATACTCCAGGTCACGCGGCCTTTAGTGCTATGCGTTCACGCGGTGCACAGGCGACTGATATTGTTGTGTTAGTTGTGGCCGCTGATGATGGTATGATGCCGCAAACAGCAGAAGCTATTGATCATGCCCGTGCTGCTGGTACACCAATTATCGTTGCAATTAATAAAATGGATAAGCCAAGCGCTGATCCAGATCGCGTCCTTAATGAATTAACTGCTAAAGAAGTTGTTTCAGAAGAGTGGGGCGGTGATACCCCAATGGCTCGCATCTCAGCCAAAACTGGTGATGGTATTGATGAGCTGTTAGAACTTATTAGCCTACAAGCTGAACTAATGGAGCTAGAAGCACCGTTAGATGGCGCTGCTCAAGGTGTGGTCATTGAATCAAGACTTGAAAAAGGGCGCGGTCCAGTTGTTAGCGTCTTAGTTAAAAAAGGTACATTGAAGCAAGGCGACTTGGTCTTGGCCGGCGAGCATTACGGTAAAGTTCGTGCGATGACTGATGAACATGGTAAGCGTATTCAATCAGCAGGTCCTTCTATCCCTGTAGAAATTTTAGGCCTACCTGAAACGCCAGCAGCTGGCAGCGAGTTCTTAGTCTTAACCGACGAGAAAAAAGCTCGCGAAGTGGCAGAGTTTAGAAGTAACCGTGAGCGTGAGCGTCAACTTGAACGTCAGAATGCCATGCGTTTAGAAAGCATGTTTGATCAGATGGAACAAGGCGATGTGTCATTCTTGAATATCGTATTGAAAACCGATGTTCGTGGTTCGCTTGAAGCATTGCTTTCTGCATTGAATGAGCTATCAACTGATGAAGTTAAAGTCAGAGTAATCAGCTCAGGCGTCGGTCCTATCTCTGAATCTGATGTGACACTTGCAGAATCTAGCGAAGCGGTATTGTTAGGTTTCAACGTTCGTGCTGATGCGACCGCACGTCGCAAAGCGGATGCCGCCAACATGGATATCCGTTATTACAGTGTTATCTATGGTTTGATTGATGATGTGAAAGCAGCTATGAGTGGTATGCTTGCGCCAGAACATCGTGAGAAAATCCTTGGTGTGGCAGACGTTCGTGAAGTATTCCGTTCTAGTAAGTTCGGTGCTGCTGCTGGTTGTATGGTGGTTGAAGGTACAATTTATCGCAACAAACCGATCCGCGTATTGCGTGATGACCAAGTTATCTTTACTGGTCAATTGCAATCATTGCGTCGCTATAAAGAAGACGTTAATGAAGTACGTACTGGCATGGAATGTGGTATGGCTGTTCGTGGCTATGATGTCGAAGCTGGCGATAAGATCGAAGTCTTTGAAATCCAAGAGTTTGCACGTACTATCTAACGTTACAGTTCGATAGCAGGATATCCAATCATGCAATATGCTTAATCAGCTGAGCAGATTAGTATCTTCTTAATATCTAGCTGTACTTAGGCCTAACAGGTACATCCTGCTAGGCCTTTTTTACCAACTATTAGTCCTAAAATTTGTTAATAAGCCAATATATCAATCAGCGAAAATAAGCCATATTAAAGTAAGGTAAAAATATGAACCAACGTCTACAACGCTTAGCCGACCAAATTCAGCGTGAGCTTGCTGTTCTCATCCGTGATGCAGTCAATGACCCTCGTTTAACTGGTTTTGTCACTATTTCTAGTGTCAAAGTTAGTCCTGACTTAGGATATGCTGATGTCTATGTCACCATCATGGAGCCTGAGCTTAATGATTCCATGAATAAGACCAATCATGAAGAGAGTATCAAAGTACTTAATAAAGCGGCGGGCTTTTTGCGTACTGAATTGAGCCATAGTCTCAAAACACGTACCACACCACGCTTGCGTTTTCATTATGACGAAGTGACTGCTCGTGGTAATTACATGATGGATTTAATCAGTAAAGCAGTTATTAAGACTGAAGAAAATGAGTCTGACGAGCAAGAAAACGAAGAGTAGAAGGGTAAAAGTCGTTATGTCTATCGCATCTACGCAAGCGGATAAAAAGTCTAGTAATCACTTTAACAAGATTAAAGTCTCGGGTGTTATTTTAGTCGACAAGCCTCAAGGTATGACCTCTCAGCAAGTCGTATCGAAGGTGAAGTATCTTTTTAAGTCGCCAAATCATGACAGTAAAAAAGCGGGGCACACAGGGACACTTGATCCAATGGCAACCGGTCTATTGCCGATTTGTATGGGTGAAGCGACGAAATTTAGTCATTATCAGCTAGATGCAGATAAATCTTATCAAGCAACTATTCTACTTGGTGGTCAAACTGATACTGGTGATGCCGATGGTCAAATCGTTGCACAAGCACCCATTCCAAAATTTGATGATGTACTTTTAGACAAAGTCGCCCAGCAGTTTTTAGGTGTTCAGCAGCAGATACCGCCAATGTATTCTGCACTAAAAAAAGATGGCAAAAAACTCTATGAGTATGCTCGTGCGGGAATTGAGGTAGAACGAGCGCCTAGAGATATTGTAATCGAGGCCATTGATCTAAAAGCGCTTAATCATGAGAAAATTCAATTGACAGTGACCTGTACTAAAGGTACTTATGTGCGTGTACTCGGTGAAGACATCGCCAAAGCGATGGGTACATTGGGGCATTTGACTGCATTACGCCGTACGCAGGTTGGTGATTTTAAAATCAATGATGCGATTACTTTGTCAGACTTGGAAGTATTAGCGTTTGATAACAGGCAAGAGCAATTGATGCCAGTAGATGCTTGCATTAATATAGAAGCTGAGATGGTATTGACGGATGAGCAGTGTGAGCGTATACACATGGGTCAACGTTTGAATGTATTTGAGCAACTGACAGACAGTCTGCGCGACTATATTTCAACTAGTATCAGCCATCAGTCGTCTGTGTCAGAAAACAACGATATACATCTAGATAGTGATATGGTTAGTAGTAACGATGACCAACAACCCTTGATCCATGAGATTCCAGTTGATATTCGTTTGATAAATCAGCAAGGTCAGTTTCTTGGATTGGGTGCCGTAAGTCTCAACGGTAGATTGCAGCCTAAAAAATTAATCCAGCGTTAATGTTACGGTTCTTGTATAACCCTCGTTTAAACACGATTTAGCTTACTAATAGTTTACACTAATCACATATCCTCACATTTTATTGCAGGTTTCACCTATGGTGGAACCTGTTTTTTTTGTACTTTAGATCTACCGGATAGGAAGTCTGGATAGAAAAATAAATCGAACTAAGACTCTAAGAATAAGAACATAAAAAAATAATAAGATAAAAAGTCATATATCAAAAATAAAAACTAGGTTCGAAAGAGAATATTTAATAGGAACAAGATGGGTCAGAGGAAGACTATACAGCCAATAATAACAACGACTCATAAAAATAAAGTACGAATAATAAAACAACTAAAAGAAAATCACTCATAACGAGAAAAGGAATATCATGAAAACCATCGCTTTTTTACTACACAATAACTTCGAGCAAGCAGAATACGAAGAGGTTAATAATCAACTCAAAGATAAAGGTTACAAGACACTTCTTATAACCACAAATAAAGAAAAAGAAGTGCAAGCCATGCAGCAAGATGTAGACAAAGGCGACACCTTTATTGCTGATATTTTTGCAAAAGACGCAAGCATTTCTGATTATGATGCGTTGGTACTACCAGGTGGTACTGTCAATGCGGATACGATTCGTGGCAATGAAGAGGCTCATAGTATTATCAATGCTATCAATGATGCAGGCAAGCCATTAGCTGTCATTTGCCATGCTCCTTGGGCACTTATCAATACAGGTATTGCCAAAGGTAAAACGCTCACTGCTTATCATACGCTGCAGATAGATTTAGAAAACGCTGGTGCAAAATTTGTAGATCAAACAGTACAGGTAGACGGTAATTTGATTACCTCACGTAATCCAGATGATATCAGCAATTTCGTTGATGCTATTGATAAGGCATTATCTTAATTTTTCTACCCATTTACTGAATAATTAATTATTTATATTTCTTAAACGTTCACAACCGTAACTGAGGAAAATATTATGTCAAATTCTAATCCAAACGATACCAATCTTGAGCAACAACGTTCTGAGTCAGCAACTGCAGCGCTTAAAAGCCAAACTGAGAACAATCATACTGAAGATAGTGAAGCCGCAGCAGATCGTATTGCGGACAACCTAGGAAATGCTAAAGAAGACAAGTAGAGTACGTAAAGTGTCATCCATAATAAGGTGACACTGATATATTTGCTTATCATCTCAATATCAATGATGACATTTGCATCTCAATGTAAAAAGTATAAAACAGCTACTTCAAAAAATAATAATTCAGGAGCTAATATGAGTAATTCATTGAATAACATGAATGAGCAAGAAAAAGAGATTGAAAGGCTTGCAGAAGACATCAATCCTAGCGAGCATGCTACTCCTGATAGTTTAGCAGAAGTTACCACAGCTGCACCGCTTGAAGATGATGAACTAGGCGGTAACGCGACGGAAGATGACGTCAAGAAATAAGCAAATTCTATTGCCTATTGACGGATGATTTAACTATAAAAAATAAATCTGACTTTACAAGTATTATGAAAAACTGCTGCTAGTTCAGCAGTTTTTTGTTATAATCACTGCCACATTTACATTAGGTTGAGATAAGACATCGTGCTTCATAGGCTGCCCAAAACGGATAGTTATATTAAGTGCTCTCTCATCGCAACTTATCCTAAATGGTCGTTATGACTAATTAGCTTGTCGTACACTAGGTCAACTCTAGTAATGCAGGGTTGTCCTGAATGACGTGCAGGTTATTTTATTTACTATTCTACTGCTTTAGATCTTACTCAAATTCGAGAATGTCTTAAAGCTTTTAGCATTGCCGGAGATATTCATGCTAACTAATACCGATCGCGAACAAATCATTGCTCAATACCAACGTGGCGAAAATGACACTGGTTCTCCAGAAGTTCAAGTAGCTCTATTGAGTGCTCGTATCAACGATTTGCAGAACCATTTTAAAGCACATAAAGCTGATCATCATAGCCGTCGCGGTCTTATCCGTATGGTTAACACGCGTCGTAAATTGCTTGATTACCTAAAAGGTAAAGATCTTGGCCGTTACACCACGCTTATCAGCCAGTTAGGTCTACGTCGTTAATCTAACGACAATAGTACGAGTAGATGCTAAAACAAAAGAATCCATCATATGGTGCTATTCTAGAAATTTTGCTGAATCGCTTGGAACTTGCTTGTTGCTATCGATAAAATAGATTTTTCTAAAAACGGTGTGGAATAGTTTCACGCCGTTTTTTTATGCTTATTCATTTTCAAGATTGATTTTGGATAGCATTGGTTATAAAGACCAGTTCAAAGTAGGTAATAGAAGTTTTCGTAAAAACAGTAATACTAGAGCCTAGGGCTAAGTGTTTTCTATCGATAATTGCTGTGTTCCGCAATTCATTGGTCAATGGCTATAAATCACTGTAAAATAATGCCTTGTGAGTTTGATAGTATATCTACTACATATATGGTGACTATTTATAAAATACCTGTTTCTTAGCTTATAGAATAGCTAGCCGCGCTAATATTCAACTCTCAAAAGCGCAGAAAAATAGCCTGTAGGGTTTTTAGCACCGAAGTCTTTTGACTTAAGGTCTTTTTGATAGTATTTATAGTAAAGCCAAAATTGAATGACCAAATATACACAATAGTACGATGTCTAGCACCGATAGGCATATGGAATAACTAGGTAATGTTATTGGCACTGGTTGAGATGATTTCTGAGAGAAAGACTGTCAATTATTAGTCATATACACTAGTAGTCACATACACAGAATTTTAATGAAAAATATCAGCTTTTTATAATGCTGATATTACTTTCGTCAGTCAACATTAGGAAGATTATATGACAATGTTTAACACCATTAAGCGTGAATTTCAGTATGGCAACCAACAGGTTGTGATCGAGACAGGTCGTATTGCTCGTCAAGCAAACTCTATCTTAGTACATATGGGCGGCGTTACGGTACTTGTCGCAGCAGTGGTAAAGTCAGAGGCTAAAGAAGGTCAAAACTTCTTTCCGCTAACGGTCAACTATCAAGAAAAAATGTATGCAGCGGGCAAAATTCCAGGTGCCTATGGCAAACGTGAAGGTCGTGCAAGCGAGTTCGAAACCCTAACCTCGCGCTTAATCGATCGTCCGATTCGTCCGCTATTCCCTGAAGGTTACGTTAACGAAATTCAGATCACTGCGACAGTTGTTTCATCAGATAAGACTCAGTCTGCAGATATCGCAGCCTTAATCGGTGCTTCAGCAGCATTGGCCATCTCTGATGCGCCATTCAATGGTCCAGTCGCAGCTGCTCGTGTTGGCTTTATCAACGGCGAGTACATCCTGAACCCAACGATTGAGCAGCTTAAAGAGAGCGATCTTGACTTGGTTGTGGCTGGTACGAAGTCTGCGGTACTAATGGTTGAATCTGAAGCAGCAGAGCTGTCAGAAGATCAGATGCTAGGCGCGGTACTATATGGTCATCAGCAACAGCAAATCGTTATTGATAACATTGCTTCAATGGCAGAAGAAATCGGTACTGCTAAGCAGCAGTATACTGCCCCTGAGCGTGATCAAGCGCTTACCAGCAGCATGAAAGAGCAGTTTGGTGAGCAAGTTGCTGACGCTTATACGATTACTGATAAGCAAGAGCGTTACACTAAGCTTGACGAAATCAAGCAGTCAATTATCGATGCACTTGCTGGTGATGCTGAGTCAGAAAGTTATACTGATACCGTAACTGAGCTTAAAGAAATCTATAACGATCTTAAATATCGTACGGTTCGTGACAATATCTTGTCAGGTAAGCCGCGTATTGATGGTCGTGATCTTGAGACTGTTCGTGCCCTTGACGTACAAGTTGGTGTATTGCCATACACGCATGGTTCAGCATTGTTCACACGCGGTGAAACGCAAGCATTGGTTACGACCACGCTTGGTAACAGCCGTGACGTCAACATGATTGACTCACTAGGTGGCACGATTCGTGACCATTTCATGCTGCATTACAACTTCCCGCATTTCTCAGTTGGCGAAACAGGTCGTGAAGGTATTCCAAAACGTCGTGAAATCGGTCATGGTCGTCTAGCTCGCCGCGGTGTACAAGCGATGCTACCGGATAGCGAACGCTTCCCGTATGTCATCCGTGTGGTATCAGAGATTACTGAGTCAAACGGTTCATCTTCTATGGCGTCTGTTTGTGGTGCAAGTTTGGCATTGATGGATGCTGGTGTTCCACTAAAAGCACCAGTTGCTGGTATCGCCATGGGTCTGGTTAAAGAAGGTGAGCGTTTCGCTGTACTGTCAGACATCTTAGGTGATGAAGATCATCTTGGCGATATGGATTTTAAAGTTGCTGGTTCTAAAGACGGTATTACTGCGCTGCAGATGGATATCAAAATCGAAGGTATTACGCCTGACATCATGGAGCAAGCGCTTAAGCAAGCCCATGCCGGTCGTATCCATATTTTGGACGCGATGAATAAAGTATTGCCTGAGAGTCGTACTGAAATCAACGCTCATGCACCAAACTATGCGGTTATCGAAATCAATCCGGATAAAATCCGTGACGTAATCGGTAAAGGCGGCGCGATGATTCGTCAGTTAACTGAAGAGACTGGTGCAGTTATCGATATCGATGATGGCGGCACGATTCGTATCTTTGGTGAAAACAAAGCGGCAACTAAAGCAGCTATCGGTAGAATCGAAGCGTTGACTGCAGAAGTTGAAGTGGGCAAAACGTATGAAGGTACGGTTGCTCGTATCGTTGATTTTGGCGCGTTTATTAACGTCTTGCCAAACACTGATGGCTTGGTACATATCTCACAAATCGCTGAAGAGCGCGTTGAGAATGTTTCTGACTACCTAAAAGAAGGTCAAATCGTTAAAGTCTTCGTCCAAGACGTCGATAACCGTGGTCGTATTAAATTGACTATGAAAGGTATCGAACAAAGCTAATCGATATCTAATGTAGTCAACATCTAAAAACCGCTTTAAGTCTCTCGTCATGAGTGCTTAAGGCGGTTTTTTTATGGGTGTAAAATCTTATTTGCAGTAGAATATCTTATTAAAGTAACTGGTCTATATCAAAGTGATTGGTCTATATTAAAGTCTTTAGGAAGATGAATATCGATTCGAACTTTAGGCAAATCTTGTAGGTGCTGTATGAGTAACGGCAAGATATCAGCGTGCCAGTCTAACGCAAGTGAGCCTGTGTTTGCTAAATTGGCTGCGTTGCACAAGTTATCTGTATCATTTCGTGAGTGGTTATGAGTAAGAGGACGTACCATTAGGGCAATTCTGCGAATACCTTGATAACGGATGAGCGGGATAAGCTGCTCAGATAAATCATTCAACGCGGCAATTAACCATTGTGACCGTGTGGGGTGGTAAGGATGATTTGATACCACAAGATTAGCGATATAACTGGGCTGATTACCATTACTGCTGATGCTTAAACCAGCTTGCTCAAGCGCGCGTTTATGCAGTAAGCAACTACCTACACGTAAACTGCCATCACGGCATGCACGATAGTAACGTTGATAATTATCAGCAAATAAAGTCTTAGTTTTTGTGAGAACAGGATCTAAAAGAATCCCTGCAGTATTGACTGGTAGAATAAGCAGCTGCGCGCTACTATTTAAGATAGGGGCGTGGGTAAGTTGCAAAGTCGCCATTGTCAGCCCCTTGATAAAAGTCTAAATAATTAGCTACTGTTTGTCGCCGTTTGTCTCGGCTTCTAATTGCGCTATTTGTTGTTCAAGTAGGGCGATTTGCTCTGCTTTCATATCAGTTAATTGCTTGTTCATCGTCAGTTGTTCAGCAGCCAATTTTTCTTGTTCAGCTAAGCGCTTACGCTCGTCTTCTAAGCGATCTATTTCCTCTTTGGCAAGACTATCTGTTTCTGGCAAAGCCGCATTTAAGATCGCATCAGCATTAGGTATTTGATTAACTGTGGTTGTCTCATTAGTATTTGACGTTAAGTCACTATTGTTTGAATTATTGTCATTACTGCCTAAGGGCGTAGCATCTAATTGAGTAGCGCTATCTGGTTCGGTAGTCGACGGTGTACTTTCGATAGGCGTAGTATTAGTGTCTATCGAATTGTTTTTCCAGACCAAGTAGCCAATCAGTAATGCCGCTAATATAATAATTGACCACCATTTCTGGCGTGACTTAGTGGGCTTTTTTTTCAGTGATTTGGTTGACAGAGGACGCATTTTTTGGCTTTTCATACTATAGTCGATTTATGTTAGAAATATAAGTAGCCATACTATAGCAAACTCAAAATAAAAAGCCTATCTATTGCTAGATAGGCTGGTAGCTATTAAGACTTAACGCTTAATATTTAAGGTTTGAATTTTACTGTGCCGCTGGTACCAGTAGCCATAGCATCACGTATAAGCTGATCTTCAGCATGGTTTTTGGCACTGATGGCATCAGGGTCAGGGCGATGTTCGCTATGTCCACATAATGTGCATTCAATATACTCATCAGGTTCTGGGGTGACGACGTTTATTTGTACCACCGCATCCATCGCTTGACACTTAGGGCAGCGAACACCGGATAAAAACTGTCGCTTTGGTCGCGTTGATTGATAGCGCATTTAAATCATCCCATGTGTTGTTGAGGCATTAGCAGCAGCACTGCCTTTTTTAGTATCAGAAAAACCGCTATGACGTAACAAAGCATCGATACTAGCACTGCGACCACGGAAGTTTTTAAAGTTGGTCTTGGCAGGGAAACTACCACCAACGGATAAAATTGTCTCACGGAAGGCTTTACCAGTGACTGGGTTAAAAATACCTTCTTCTTCAAACTTGCTAAAGGCATCTGCCGATAGCAACTCTGCCCATTTATACGAGTAATAACCTGCCGCATAGCCGCCTGCAAAGATATGACTAAAGCCGTTGGCAAAACGGTTGTAGTCAGGTGTCTGCATGATAGCAATGTCGTCTCGAACGGTATTTAGCGTGGCTAATATACCGTCATAATCTAGCGCTGGCGTATGCGCATGAATCAATAAGTCAAACAGTGCGAATTCGATTTGACGTAGGGTTTGCATGCCACTTTGGAAATTCTTCACCGCCAATAACGCTGCAAGTTTGTCTTTTGGTAATGGCGCACCCGTTTCGACGTGGCTACTAATCAGCGCAATACCTTCGGCATCCCACGCCCAGTTTTCCATAAATTGACTGGGCAGCTCGACCGCGTCCCACTCAACGCCATTGACACCAGCGACATCACCGACCGTCACTTGGGTTAATAAATGATGCAGGCCGTGACCAAACTCATGGAATAGAGTCAATACTTCATCATGCGTCAATAAGCTTGGTTTGCCATCGAGGGCAGGGGTAAAGTTACCCACCATAAAGCAAACGGGTAGCTGCTGATGGTCTTGCTCGTCATACGTATAACGCGACTGAAAACCACTCATCCAAGCGCCGCCGCGTTTACCACTACGAGCAAATAAGTCAAAGTAAAAGCCACCAAGCACGTTATCATCAGCATCAAACAACTGATAAAAGCTGACATCGTCGTGCCAGCGTGATACGGATGTGCTTTCACTATCTGTCTTATCATTATTTTGCTCTTGTACTTTGATACCGTATAAACGCTCAACGATGGCAAATAATCCGCTAATTACTTTTGGTAAGGGAAAGTACGGGCGAATTTCTTCTTGCGATAAGCTGAACTCGCTTTGTTTGACTTTTTCAGCGATATAAGTACTGTCCCACGCCTGTAACTCCTCAATACCGTAATCCTGCGCATACTTTTGCAACTGAGCTAAGTCTTGCTTAGCCGCTGGAGTTGCTTGCGTGGCCAAACTCCGTAAAAAGGCTTCTACTTCTGCCACGTTATCTGCCATTTTAGTCGATAGTGAGACTTCTGCATAATTGCCAAAACCTAATAGCTTGGCTTTTTGCTCACGTAATTGCAGGATTTGACTCATGATATCGGCGTTGTTTAGCGACTCACCTTTGGCATTGGTATGCGCATCAAACTCAGAAGCACGGGTAACATAAGCGCGGTATAGGATCTCGCGCAGTTCGCGGTCATCCGCATGGGTCATGATGGCAAGATAAACAGGAATGTTTAAGCTTGCCACGTAATAAGGACTTGGTAACGCATCGACTTCTACTTGCGTAAGCGTACCGTTGGCAAGCGCGCGCGCTTTATACTGTTCGCCAACATCTGCGAGTAGCGCCAGTCCACTTTCGGTTAGACCTGCCAATTGCTCTTGCTGCAGCGGTAAGGCATAAGCTTGGGTGGCATCCAATACGTTATCTGAAAAGGTCGCTGATAAGGTAGAAAGCTCACTTTGAATAGCCGCAAAATTTTCTTGTTCATTTTTTGGTAATGCGACACCTGACAGCTCAAAACTGCGTAGCGCAAGCTCAATAGCCCGCGCTCGTGCAGGCTCAAGCGCAGCAAAAAATGCTGTGTCATTGACGATAGTTTGATAACGATTAAATAGCGGCTGGTGCTGTCCCACTCGTGTGCCATAAGCAGATAATGTGGGTAGTAGCTCATGATGGACATGACGAATGTCATCATTGCTCATGACGCTATTCAGGTGCGATAAAATACCCCAACTGCGATCCAATGCCAGATTAATATGATCAAAAGTCATCACATCGGCCAGTGCTTGCTCAGCACTGATATTAGCAGCGCTGTTATGGCTGTCAGTATCTGCGCTCATCTCATCTAAAAATGTATTGGCTTCATCGATGGCAGTAATGACATGGCTTTGTAAGGTACTTGGCGAAACGTTGTCAAAATCGACAAGGCGTAAATCTGCAGGAAGGGTTTTCATAAAAATATCCGATATCTGATCGTAGTGAATGAATTATTATTGAGTAAACGTCGTTTTATATAAGAGATTGGTTTGCCGTGACATTTAGAACGTTATTAGCTTTGTGTTATTTTTCTTTTTTTGCTGTCTTATCGATAAGCTATATAAAAGATGGGTTCGTTTGACGAAAATGCAACCTAATCATTGACTATATAAAAAGTGAATCGAGAAGATAGTGAATATTAAACGGGTTTAAAGTCGATCCGTCAGGCTTTTAGAACAATACAGAGTGTTCTACTTACAAAGCGCTATCATTTGCTTGCAAATTAACCCTACAGCGAGTGAGGTTTGACTGCTAGCATCAAGGCAATGGAATAGAAAGATTAAGTACTACTGATAGCAGAAACTATGAATCAGTTGATTCATAGTAAAAATCACAATGTTAAAAGTAAATGATAATAAAACAAGGAGCAATAAATGAAAGCGACTCTCAAAAGTTTACGTGAAACCAAAGCCAATCCTGCGGTTAGTATCTTTGTTAAGACTCATCGCGAGCATCCTGCTAATGATCAAGATCCCATTGCCCTGAAGAACCAATTAAAAGTGGCTGAAGAACGCTTAACCAACGAATACGATAAGCGCACAGCGACTACCATACTTGATAAGATTCATGAAAAAACCAAAGAGCTCAATCACAACTTAAATCTTGATACTTTAGCTATTTTTGCTAGTACTGAGGATGTGCAAGTTATCCGTATGCCGATTGACACCACGGAGCGTGTGGTGATTTCACATCGTTTTGCGACTCGAGATTTGGTGCGTGATATGGCAAGCGCGGTGCATTATTACACCTTGGTGCTCACTCGTGACAATGCCCGCTTGATTGAAGCGTCTAATGATCGCGTGGTGAGAGAGTTCGATAAGGACGATGACTTACAAAAAAACATGGATAATATCCCATTTCCTATTGAAAATAATGGTCTATATACGACAGGCGATGGTGGATCGGATCGCTCGTCTAATAATGAAAGCAGCTATCTAAAAGAGTTTTTTAATCAGGTTGATAAAAGTGTCCAAGAGCTGTGGGGTGAGCATAAAATGCCTCTCGTCGTTGTTGGCGATGCTAAAAATATTGGCTACTATAAAGAAGTTTGTGATCGTCCAGACAACATCATTGCCACAGTGTCAAATGCGACCAATCTAGAAGATGGTAGTGCTCAGCATATTATCAATAGTGTGCAAGAGGCGGTGGAAGGCTATCGTACATCACTGCATCAAGCTGCCATGGATGAGATTGATAAAGCACGCGGTGCCAATATGTTGCAAACAGATCTACAAGAAGTCTACCGCAGTGCCTTCCAAGGTGCAGGCGAGACGCTTTATGTCCGTCGTGGTTATATACAATCGGCCAAAATTGATGAAAAGGCACAGACTTTGAGTCTTGCAGATGATGCGGCTTCAGAAGGCGTTACTGATGATGCCATTGGCGAAATCATTGAGCATGTCATTCATAATGGTGGCGAAGCAGTATTTATGCCACAAGATATTATGGGTGAAGATCAACCAATTGCTTTGGTGACACGCTATTAATTGCTAGATAGTGCCTATTGATGACAATCCTTTGCGAATTCGCCATTGATATAAGATAGGTATAGTATGGGAGCATTGGTTCGATAAGAATCAATGCTCTTTTTACATTGATGATATATTAAGCCTTTATCTAAAACTTATACTTGATTGCCTTAGGTTGTTAAATGATGCTAAATAACATACCAAATACTCTTATGCAATTTAGCGTCACAGCAATGATAGCCTTTAGCTCCAGTCTCAGTATGGCAGAGACAGATGTGAATAATATATCTGTGAGCCATCTATCATGGGGTCAATTGCCGCCTTCTATTCAAAACTATTATCAAATAGACTCTAAAAAAAATAAAATGAGGCTAAAGACCAAAGATATTGTTGCTATTCGTTCTTGGATTGGCACAGTAGGAGAACAGTATTTGGTTCAATTACAGCGTTTCAATTCAACCAATAGCCCCGGCGAGCCAGCAGGAGAGGTCTTCACGCATTTATATGTTATAGATGAACAAGAGGCTTTACGAGTATGGCAAATATATGATTATGTACCCTGCGATGGGTTAGATGTAATCGCAGAATTCGCTAAAAATACCGCCGTAGTGACTGATATTAATAATAACGGTGTTGTCGAAGTGAGTGTGCCTTATTATCTCGGTTGCCGTGGTGACGTAAGTTACGATGAGATGAAATTAATCATGTACGAAGGGCAGCAAAAATTTGCTGTACGTGGTAACTCTGCAATTTGTAACGCCAAGACAGGTCAGCCAGTTGACGCTACTGGTTATTATGGTGGCGACTATAAGGTTGATGAAAAATTACTACAGCAATCAGCGCTATCAGCTTCTCAAAAATCAGTATTTAGGCGTCACTTGCAATCAGTGTGGCGCGATAATCAATGTTCCATTTATTTTAAGTATGATGACTAATTCTATGACTACCACGACCTCTTTTGTGCTAACCAGCTATAACATTCATAAAGGCATGTCGCCGATGAATCGCCAAGTTAAGATACAAGGTATTGCCCAAGCGCTTGATATTATTGGCTCCGATGTACTGTGTCTCCAAGAAGTGCAAGGTCAGAATCTTAAGCGCAATATGCAATACAACGAATACCCTGACCAATCGCAACATGAATGGTTTGGTGAGTATTTACAGCTGCAAAATAGCTATGGTAAAAACTCAGAGTATGAAAATGGTCATCATGGCAATGCGGTATTGAGCCGTTTTCCATTGGATCCTAAGCATAACGTCAATATCACCGTTAATAAGCTTGAGCAGCGTGGCGTCTTGCACTGCGAAGTACAACCAGTTGGATGGGATGTACCAGTCGTTGTATTGTGTGCACACCTAAATTTGTTTGAGCGTGATCGCATCAAGCAATATGAAGCCATTGCCAACTATGTTCGTAATGAGATTGCACCTGATCAACCACTAATTTTGGCAGGAGATTTTAATGATTGGAAAAAAATGTCTTGTGATAAGCTTGCTACTAGCTTGGGCATGACCGAAGCTTTCAAGCATTGTCATGGCAAACTGCTGCCAACTTTCCCAGCCAAGCTTCCTGTGCTGAGCTTAGATCGTATTTATGTGCGTAATCTAAGAGTGAAAAATGCCTGGGTGCATACGGGCAAACCATGGTCGACACTGTCTGATCATCTGCCGCTCAGTGCGGAATTGGCACATTTATAAAGGATTATTAGATAAGCTTAAGTTATTCACTAAAAATAAAATTGAATGCAAAAATAAAGCAATAGATACCTATAAGGATATATAACGATGTCTACTCTTTTTCATAACCCGCTACCAACGACCCAACACGCCGTACTCATACGTGAGTTTGGTGAACCTGAAGTGATGAGCTATCAAGAGGATGTGGCCATTCCTGTGTTAACAGACAATCAGGTATTGGTCAAAGTTGCTTACGCGGGTATCAATCCTGTCGATTACAAAACGCGTCAAGGCAAAGGCTGGGGCGCTGATATCATTCAAAAAGACAAATTTGATAAAAATGAGCCTGCAATTTTGGGCTTTGATATGTCAGGCACTGTAGTCGATAGTCGTAGTGAGCAGTTTACTATCGGTACACAGGTCGCTGCCCTGACTTTTCATGGTGGCTGTTATGCAGAGTATGTAGCAGTCGATGCTGACATGCTGGCAAAAGTACCGGATTCTGTCACGTTACAGCAAGCAGGTGCGCTGCCTTGTATTGGACAGACGGCGATACAGTTTGTAGAGTTTGCAGATATTCAAGATGGTGAGCATGTGGTGATAAACGCGCCAGCAGGCGGCGTGGGTCACTTGTTGATTCAGCTGCTCATGGATAAAGTGGCTAAAAACAATATCAAGGTGACTGTTATTTGCTCACCAGAGAAATATGCCAAGCTTGATGAAATAATAGATACCAATCAGCTTACAGGTTGGATTGATTATACCAAAGATGGTGAATTCCCTGAGTTACAGGCAGATGTGCTACTGGATTTGGTCGGTAATGAAGCAGGGGTACGAGCGCTTAGCGTGCTCAAATCTGGTGGTCGCGTCAATGTGTTACCAACGATTTGGGTGGATAAACTCAAAGAAGCGGGTAGCCAGAAACAGTTAAAGGTAGCAGGTTATAAGGCGCAGCGTAGTGGTGAAGATATGGCGCGAGTTTTACAGCTTGTTGCTGATGGCAAGCTAACGCTACGTATTCAGCAAACCTATCCATTGTCTGAAGTGGTCGCGGCTCATCATGAGCTGCAAAAAGGTGCTGCTTTTGGCAAGATCGTTTTAAAAGTGAGCTAGGACATGTCTTCAATCTGAAGGCATGCGAATAAGTGGGCTAAAAATGGTTAAATCTTTCTAGACTGCATCAAATAGCACTGTTAATATTCCGATATTAACGGTGCTATTTTCCTTGTTTGGCTACCGTTTAGCTCATTTTTATCACCATTTTCAAAACGAGGACGCGCTCTAGCTTATATTAAGTTACATTAATTTAATGCGGTAGCACTTTTCGAAACGTGAGGCTGATGCGCCCTGATGCGACAGTTTTGGTTTTTGTAATGGTATGATTCCAAAAATCCTGCGTATCGCCATGCATAACGATAAGCTGACCGGACTCAAGATATAGCTCAACTTTGACGGGCTTGTTCTTTTGTCTAATAGTTTTATGCTTAAAAACAAATTTTCGCCTAGCACCGAGCGATAAAGAAGCAATAATCGGCTGCGCGCCCAGCTCTTTTTCATCGTCAGCATGATAGCCCATACCATCCTCACCAGAGGGATAGTAATTAAGCAAGCAAGAATTAAAATCAACGTTGATACCACTGCTTGATAACTGCTGTTCAATATGTCGTTTTACGTGCAACATCTGCTTTGTCCATGGAATGGCTCGACGCGTCTGTCCAGAGTAATGATAACTGACATCGTGGTCACCCATCCAGACGATTTGGCGAGTGGTAACATGCGTTTTACCAAACAACGTCACGATGTCAGACTGCCAAGGTAGCTCATTTAGTAAATTCTCATACAGAGCGTTAGCATCATTGATAACTACCCCTAAGTCATTGACCTGACCATCGTAAGGCAACAGATTGTCAGTCGGTTTAGGGGCAAAGAGGTCAGTCATCACTTAGACGGCTCAGCTTATTTATGACTATGATAATGCTCATTGATAACTTGAGCACATAATTCAGGTGCTTCCATCGGCAGTAGATGACCGTAATCTAACAAAGATATGATGCTGTCATCAGGGACGAATTTTTGCCATTGTTGTCGCACTTTATGGTTAATAAACAACGTCGGCTTACCAGTGATAAGTGTATAAGGACAGCTTAATTGCTTGAGAGCGGTATCGATATGTGGCGCGCCGAAATAGTTGGCGAGCTCTTGCTCAGGCGCAAATATCAGCGTGTAACTGCCACTGGTATCTTTGGATAAACTTTGCTCTGCAAATACCCGCAAATGCGCATCACTCATTCGCCTATAAGCACGTTGAGCGCGTAAGTTCTCATAATAATCATCGATGCTTGCCCAAGTAGATTGTTTGGTGAGAGTGCTTTTAAACGGTTCGCGACTAAGCAGAAGCTTACGCGGCAATAGATTATAGAGTCGGGCTTGTGGTTTGGTAAACGTCACAGGCTCTATTAAATAGAGCTGTGAAAACAGATCTGGGCGCTGGGCTGCAGCGATGGCAGTGGCAGTGGCTCCTTGCGAATGACCAATACCAACGATGGGTTTGTCTTGCGTTTTTTCTAAAAATTCAATAAGTATCTCAGCATCCTGCTCGCGCGTAAGACGACGGCGCTGCGGCTTGTCATACCAATAGCCACGAAGTGCAAGCGAGCTGATTTTGAAGTCAGTTGCCAGCGCATTTAATAAGGGACTATAAGTACCAACGGTAAAACTATTGCCACCATAAAAGTGTGCTGGCACGCGAGAGGCAGTACTTGATTGTATCGATGGTGTAAGCTGGCTAAGGTTATAGTAGCGCGCTTGTTTTCCACTAATATTAATATTTTTTGCAAATGCTTTCATAATGTACACACCTCCTTGTGTCTGATTTTTAATGAAAATTAAGGGTTGTACTTAGCTGTCTTCACCTAAAAAACCACCACTTTGACGGTGCCACAAGCGAGCATAAACACCGTGTAGATTTAATAATTCATCATGGCTGCCTTGTTCGATAATTTGACCTTTATCCATGACCACCAATCGATCAAGTGCGGCAATGGTAGAGAGACGATGGGCAATCGCAATGACCGTTTTACCTGTCATAATGTCATTCAGGCTTTCGGTAATGGCAAATTCAATCTCAGAGTCAAGGGCGCTGGTCGCTTCGTCCAATAGTAAGATGGGCGCATTTTTCAGCATAACACGTGAGATGGCGATACGCTGACGTTGACCGCCAGATAGTTTGACGCCGCGCTCACCGACTTGGGTATCAAGTCCTGTATTGCCTTTATCATCATATAAGTCTTTAATAAAGTCCCATGCTTGCGCTTGCTTGGCAGCGGTAATAATTTCTTCATCGGTTGCGTCAGGACGACCGTAAGCGATATTTTCACGTACTGTCCGATGTAGCAAAGACGTATCTTGCGTCACCATACCTATCTGCTGGCGCAAAGACTCTTGGGTGACTTCATCAATTGCTTGTCCATCGATAAGGATTTTACCGCTATCAACATCAAAGAAGCGTAACAATAAATTAACTAAGGTAGATTTGCCGGCACCTGAGCGCCCAACCAAGCCTATCTTTTCGCCGGGTTTAATGTCCAAATAAAAGTTATCGAGCAGTTTAGTCTTCGTAGTAGGCGTTGCTGATGTTTTCACTGTATCTAAGATATCGCCTTCGACAGCGTCGCTATCATTCTCATAACTGAAATCAACATGATCAAAAACGATACGACCTTCGGTGACTTTCAAGGCGGGTGCATTGGGCTTATCAACGATTTTTTGCGGCGCTGATAAGGTACGCATGCCATCTTGTACGGTTCCGATACTTTCAAATAGACTGGCAGTTTGCCACATGATCCAACGAGTCAAACCGTTCAAACGTAGTGCCATGGCTGTCGCGGCAGCAATCGCACCGACACCGACCGCGCCTTGTTGCCATAAATATAAGCCAATAGCTGCAGTGCCACTAACCAAAATCACACTGATTAGATGGGTTGATACTTCTAAGTAACTGACCCAGCGCATCTGTGCATGGACGGTACCTAAAAATTGCCCCATGGCATTTTTGGCATAACTCAGCTCACGGCGTGAATGGCTAAACAGCTTGACGGTCATGATATTGGCATAAGCATCGGTAATGCGGCCAGTCATCAAGGCACGGGCATCGGCTTGCACAATGGCAGTTTGTTTGAGCTTAGGAATAAAGTACCAAATGGTCAGCGCAACCAAGACTAGCCAAACGATAAACGGGATTAATAATAGGCTGTCCAGATTAAATAAAATGACACCTGACGTAATAAAATAAACGGTGACATACATAAACATGTCGGTGACGGTCATGACTGTATCACGTACGGCCAGTGCGGTTTGCATTACTTTGGCTGAGACACGTCCAGAGAATTCATCTTGATAAAACTGCATCGATTGCCCAAGCATCCGCTGGTGAAAGCGCCAGCGCATTTGCATAGGAAAGACGCCTTGCAAGGTCTGAAAATGGATGAATGATGACAATGCAATCCATAGCGGACTCATGATCATGACGGCTAGCATGAGCAGTAGCATATCGCCTTTTTCTAACCACAGATTCTGCGGTGTATAGACGCCTAGCCAGTCAACAATATTCCCAATCCAAGCAAATAGCATCGCTTCATAGATGCCAATGCCCGCAGACAAAATCATAAATATCAATAGCCAGCCACGTAAACCGTTGGTACACGCCCACAAGAACTTTAGCATGCCCTCACGGGGTGAAGGTAGCGGCATAGGAGTTTCAGGAAAGGCAGGGAGGCGAGTTTCAAAAAATCGAAATAGAGCATTCATAGGCAGTCATAAAACATCAATAGCAGTACGCCAAAATCAACGACATTACTCGTTATTTTGAATCTTTACTTTTGTTATTAGGATTGAGTACTATTTTAGCAAACTTCCCAATCAGACCTGCATGCTAATTGTAAATTGAAGGCTAAAGAGCTACTTGTCAGCAGTCGAATAAAAGCCAATAAATAGATTGCTGTGTAAGAAATACTTTGTTACATTCTATGGCTTTATCCTAATTGGCGGTTCGCGCTTTATCTTCAGTATATGAATGATGAGCGAATAATGTCCCCATAAAGCGGCAGTTTAACAAGGTAATAGCTCATGATATATTTGACGATAGCGGTGCTTTGTAGTGTCGCCGTTTCAGTATTGCTAAAAGTGTTACGACAGAAAAATATAGACATACGGCAGACTATCGTCGCAGGCTATCCGGTGGCTTTTCTGCTGACGTGGTTTTTATTGAAGCCAGACGTCAGTGGACTCGGTACGCTTGGCAGTGCATGGGGCATTATTATCGCGCTTGGTATCCTGCTTCCCGCCGTGTTTATTGTCCTTGGAAGGGCGATTGAATCTGTGGGAATGGTAGCAACCGATGCGGCTCAGCGGCTATCGTTGATTATTCCTATCGTCGCGGCTTTTTTATTGTTTGGTGAAATACTGACCAGCACGCGAATATTTGGACTGTTATTGGGCTTTCTAGCACTCGGAGCGTTGATTTATCGTCCACAGCAGGGTCAGATTAGCAGACAATCGAAGCATACACCGCTATGGTTGTTTGGCGTCTGGGCAGGCTATGGCATTATTGATATCTTGTTCAAGCAAGTTGCCAAGCAGGGCGCTGCTTTTCCTCTTACATTATTTGTCAGTTTTGGCTTAGCAGGATTATTGCTGTTTATTTATTTGCTGATTACGCGGGTGCGCTGGCAGGGGAATGCGCTCGCAGCAGGATTGTTATTAGGTGCGCTCAATATGGGCAATATTTATGCTTATGTACGTGCGCATCAATTATTATCCGAGTCGCCTAGCATCGTCTTTACCGGTATGAATGTCGGTGTCATTGCAGTGGCAACCTTGATAGGGGTTGGTGTGTTTAAAGAGTCGCTTAACCGTATTAATGTATTGGGTTTATTATTAGCCATTTGCTGTGTGGCAGTGCTATTTTTGGCATAGGATTTCGTCTGCATTTATGACTATATTTATTATTTTATAAAAGCGTTAACTTATCAGATATAGGCACAAAGAGCGTCCTATGATAAGGTTGTCTACAAACAGTAAGGCTGATATAAGCCAATAAAAAGCGATTTACTTTGTGACACTTGAACTCAACCAATAACAATAGGACGCACTCTCAATGGAATATCAAAACCAATATAACAAACAACTACAACGTATTAAAAATAGTTCGGGATTTATCGCTGCCCTCGACCAGAGTGGCGGCAGCACGCCAAAAGCGTTAGAGAATTATGGTGTCACAGGCGATGATTATGACAACGATGAAGCCATGTTCGACCAAGTGCATGAGATGCGAGCGCGTATCATGACTTGCGAGGCTTTTGATCATGAGCGTGTACTTGGGGCGATTTTGTTCGAAGATACTATGGAACGTGAGGTCAATGGCAAACCGACGGCCAATTATCTATGGGAAGATAAAAATATCGTACCGTTTTTAAAAGTGGATAAGGGTTTGGCTGAGCAAATGAATGGCGTCCAAGTGATGCGTCCGATGCCAAATTTAGATTTGCTACTCGATAAAGCCAAAAACTATCCAGTATTTGGTACCAAAATGCGCTCAGTAATTTATGAGCCGAATGTCGATGGCATTGAGCTGGTCGTGCAACAGCAATTCGATGTGGCAAAACAGATACTCTCAAAAGGTCTGATGCCAATCGTAGAGCCTGAAGTCGATATCAACAGTAGCAAAAAACATGAATGTGAAATCATATTAAAGACCAGCATTTTGCACAATCTGGATCGTTTGACTGATGACCAGCAAGTGATGCTAAAACTGACCTTGCCAGAAGAAGCGGGTTTTTACCAAGAGCTAATCGATCATCCAAAAGTGCTAAAAGTTGTGGCGTTATCGGGCGGCTATAGCCGTGGCGATGCTTGTGCTAAGCTCAAGCAAAACCCAGGTATGATTGCTAGCTTTTCACGTGCCTTTACTGAAGGGTTGAGTAAGCAGCAAAGTGATGATGAGTTTGCTAATACTATCAACACATCTATCGAAGAGATTTATGAGGCGTCGAAAGTTTAAAGCCTTATACTTTTATAATTGATTTTGAATCCCAGCTGACTTTAGGTTTGCTGGGATTTTTTTTAATGGCATTCACAGTAGATATTTATTAAACTTGAGTTTGTTTTCATGGTTTCTGGAGAGGTTGTGTTTCGCTTTATTACTTCAGGGTTGTTTTTATTAAGTTGGAGTGTTTCTAGTCAATCTATGGAGCCTGTAGGCTATTCAGGTACTTGGGCAAGTGCTGCTTATTTTAATAATGCCATCGATGTTATATCAGAGACAGTTAATATCGATATTACAGATGATGCTAATAATGCTGGTTATACAGTGAGCTATAAGCTGTATAACAATCGTGAAGGGCTTCAATTCCCATTGGTTTTTGAAGTATTCGATGAATTTGGACAAAGTGATGAGTTCGAAATTACTGTCGATAGTCAATCAGTGCCTGTCGTAACGGTTACTGAAGATAATAACGGGCTTGAGACCTCTGACTTCTATATGCCAGCCAATACTGGTTTAGAGCAATTCAGAGCAGATTCAAAGTATATCAACCTGGATTTGTCGTCAGGGTTGCATACTGTTACAGCTACTTATGACGTCCAGCCGCATTATTATGGCAGTGATTGGACTGGGATAAGCACTTACCCTTATTCGTTAGTGCCGATGAAGGAGAGCGTCAGTGATGATAAGCAGTTTAAAGGTTCATTTATTAAGCTAAATTTCAATGGTAGTTTAGACTATATCAGTATGGATATCGATGGCACGAAGAATACTTTACCTTCTAATAACCAATGGCATTTCAACGATAATCTCGCGAAAGAGATTGATTTTATTATTCAAGCACCTCTGAATCCTGTGGCAAAAGTTTTGACGGCTGTTTCGCCATTCATAACTATAAGTTTCGCGCTATTTTTATTGGGTGGACTGCATTTACGTATGATGAAACGTAGACAGCAAGCCCAGCCCGAAACCCTTTGGACAGTCATGCTCGTGGGTGGTTTTCTAGTGCCTCTGCTTAGCCTGATAATTTATTACCTCTATCTACTGGTGACAGATATGATCATTGGTCAAGGCGCAACAGTAGAGAGTCGTGATCTGTTCTTTATATGGGTTTTGCCGTTAGGCTATATAGTAATAACACCTATTTATTTGATAATTAGTTTTGTGGTTTTTATGATGGTTAAACAGACGGTTACTAAAATAGTAAAGTAATTATAGTTGAAGGCTGTAAATAGCTTTGTGATTCGCGAACAGCTAGCTGACGAGCCATTTGAGAGAATATTAATGCGTAGGACCATTTTAGGATTGCTTTTATTAAGCCACAGTATGTTTAGCTATGCCAATATGGCGTCTCCCATTATCGACGGTACTAATGCCAGTACGGCATATTCAAGCAAAGATATCGATATATTGTCTGAAAACATAGATATCAATATTGCTGAAGGTTTTAATCAAGCTGACTATGATGTCACTTACGAAATTTATAGCGCTGAAGAAGGCGATCGAATACCTTTGGTTTTTGAGGTGTTCGATAACATAGGTAATGATGCATACAAAAGCTTTATAGTCGAAGTCGATGGGCAAGCGGTACCAGTACTCATCAATTATGATTATGAAAGTCATTCAAAATCATTGCCTGCTTATTATGATCCGGAAACGGATACGGCTGTGCCGTTCAATAATGACGCTAAATACTTTGAGATAAACTTAAGCGAAGGCAATCATGTCATTAATGTTAAATATTCTGCCTATCCTACAATAAACCGTAGTGATTGGACCAATCAATATATCTATAGCTATTCATTAAAACCTGCCAAAACTTGGAAAAGCTTTGGTAGTTTAACCGTTACTCTAAACATGGCTGATGAACCACAATACTTAAAGACTAATCTTGGTAAGCCTTTAGGTGGAGCGCTACAAGCTGATTCGAAGTGGGTCTTTGATCATCTGCCTCAAGATGTTCTTGAGATATCTTATCAACCACAACCAATGCCTCTAGCACAGTGGTTAATTAACTTAGACTCATTAATACTTCTGTTGTTTTTAATATGTTTGTTAGGGGGTGCTCACTATGGACTTATGTATTGGAGCCGGAAGAAAAGCCTTAAAAAAGCATGGATGGTCACATGGTTAGGGATTCTGATAGTTCCATTTATCGTATTGATGATAGTTTTCTATAAGATTTATCTTATAGATTGGTTACTGGGCGAGCATGCCAGCAGGTATCATGGTTATACTATTTTTATTATTATCTTTGGCTATCCACTGATTTTGCTTGTTTATTTAATCATTATGAAGTTATGCGATTCTTATTTGAAACGGGTTTTTTTAGAACCCTCACAAGTAAGTACTTAAAAAGCTTGAACCCAGTGGATGGATTCAAGCTTTTTAAGTTAGCCAGTTTTCAGTAAGTAAAGCACTACACCTCTTTAATAACATGACCTACATTGATTGAATCATCCGATTTCGGAGTTGATTTTTTATTAGCGGCATCTTTATCCAGTCCTGCTGCATAATCCCGCACGTTCTGAGTGATCTTCATTGAGCAAAACTTAGGTCCACACATCGAGCAAAAGTGCGCCGTCTTATGCGCGTCTTTGGGTAAGGTTTCATCATGAAATTCGCGTGCGGTATCTGGGTCGAGCGCCAGATTGAACTGGTCGTCCCAGCGGAATTCAAATCGGGCTTTAGATAACGCATTATCACGAGCTTGTGCGCCCGGATGTCCTTTGGCAAGGTCGGCGGCATGAGCAGCGATTTTATAGGTGATGATACCGTCTTTAACATCTTTTTTATTAGGCAGACCTAAATGCTCTTTTGGCGTGACATAGCACAGCATGGCCGTACCGAACCAGCCAATCATTGCCGCGCCAATCGCACTGGTGATGTGGTCATAACCGGGTGCGATATCAGTCGTTAATGGTCCCAAGGTATAAAAAGGCGCGTCGGCACAAACTTCTAACTGCAAGTCCATATTTTCTTTAATACGGTTCATTGCTACGTGACCGGGACCTTCAATCATGACCTGTACGTCATGCTTCCACGCCACTTGGGTCAACTCGCCAAGGGTACGCAGCTCACCAAATTGCGCCTCGTCATTGGCATCTTGCAAACAACCTGGACGTAAGCCATCGCCTAGACTAAACGCCACATCGTACTGCTTCATGATTTCACAAATGTCTTCAAAATGAGTATATAAAAAGCTCTCTTTATTATGAAACATGCACCACTGCGCCATGATAGATCCGCCACGCGAGACGATGCCCGTTAAGCGTCCAGCAGTTAGCGGCACATACCGCAGCAGCACACCGGCGTGAATTGTAAAGTAATCGACACCTTGCTCTGCTTGCTCAATCAGCGTATCACGGAATATCTCCCACGTTAAATCTTCAGCCACGCCATCGACTTTTTCTAGCGCTTGATAAATTGGCACCGTACCAATTGGTACGGGCGAGTTACGAATCAGCCATTCACGCGTTTCGTGAATATGATTGCCAGTCGACAAATCCATGATGTTATCCGCACCCCAACGCGTGGCCCACGTCATTTTAGACACCTCTTCATCGATAGAAGAACCTAACGCTGAGTTACCGATATTTGCGTTGATTTTCACCAAGAAATTGCGTCCGATAATCATCGGCTCAGATTCAGGGTGATTGATATTGTTTGGAATAATCGCGCGACCTGCAGCCACTTCACTCCGCACAAACTCAGGGGTAATAACCGTCGGCGCATTAGCGCCAAAGTTCTCACCGTCATGTTGACGCATATCGGTTAGCTCATGCTGTTTTTGCGTTTCGCGAATGGCGATGTATTCCATCTCAGGGGTAATGATGCCGCGGCGTGCATAGTACATCTGCGTGACGTTACCTGCTTTGCCATCGACATCTTTGGCACGGCGAGGTTTGTCGATATGAGCGAATCTAAGGTTAGCAGTGCTGATATCGCGGGCGCGTGCCATTCCGTAAGAGCTAGACAGTCCGCTTAATTGCTCGGTATCACCGCGCTCAGCAATCCAGCCTTCACGCAGTTTCGGCAAGCCTTTCGTCAAATCAATCTCGACGTTGGGGTCGGTATACATGCCAGAGGTGTCATACACATAAAAGGGTGGATTCTGTTCCCATTCGTTCTCAGAAACGCCTTGCACAGGAGTAGGGTCAAGGGTGATCTCACGCATTGGTACTTGAATATCAGGACGTGAGCCTTCGATATAAACTTTACGGGACGCGGGCAAAATACGGTGTAAGTCGCGAGCATCTTCTTCAAAGCGCACGTCTGTTTGATCGCGGTGAGCGGGTGTTTTTAGGGCGTTTGCTTTTTTGTCCGCTTTGCTGTCAGTGGCATTGAGTGAGGCGCTGGCTGGGATATGGGTCTGAGCGGCACGGGTATTCGAGGTGGGGTTTGAAATAGTCATATGCTGTCCTAGCGTGTTGGTTTTTGAATAAAATCAACACCGCCAGTATCTGCGGAGGTAGCATCTGTTATCTAGACAAGTTTATATTGTGAGTACAACCCTACAACCAAAAATATCGTCACAGGTATTGGTTATCAAATATCAGACGCAGCTTTGTATCGATCGTCGCTATCAGGTCATGCATTACGCATATTCAGACAGTAGTGATGATAAAAAGGTATTTCTACGCGTCCATTGTCATAAATAACAAAGTGCTTAAGACTTCCCTGCGTCGGTACTAACCGCATCAGGTTCGGCGGGTGATCTCTCAGCGAATGTATTAGAACCAACGATCAGTCAGTCAATAATACACCGCACCCCGAGTCTGTCAGTGTTGTAAATCAACTCAATACTAACAAAGTTCTGCAATGAGGGCTAATGATATTTAGATGAAAATATCAGGCGTTGATTTTGAGGTTCGATGTTTTTATGAGAACGACTCTAGAGTACCAGTGATTAAAATCACTTGATATTACTTAGCTGTAGATAGCTTATCTAAATATTATGTAAAGCGAATGAAAGATTCTGGAGGTTGTCATTAAACTGTCATAAAAATTTGGCAAGATAGCACGCATGTCACAAACAATGCTTTTTTGTATCGTTGTTAAACTTTAGGAGTCCTACATGCGTTATTCGTTATTAGCAGTGGCCGTTAGTTGTACATTAGTGCTTACGGCATGTAATAAATCGACTGAAACGACAGAGTCAGCTGCGGATAGCAGTAGCGCTGTCACCACCACTGAAGCAACTACTCAGACAGCATCTGCTTCTGCAGCAGGTTTTAAATCTGCTGAGAATATCGCTATGAATATCACGGGTGCAGGGGCATCGTTCCCGCAGCCTATCTATGCTAAATGGTCTTACGACTATAACGCTGCTACCGGTGGTCAAGTCAATTACCAGTCGATTGGCTCTTCTGGTGGTATCAAACAAATCGAATCAAAGACAGTCGATTTTGGGGCGTCTGACGCGCCGATGACGCCTGAAGAGCTAGACGCAGCAGGCTTGATTCAGTTTCCGACGGTTATCGGCGGTGTTGTACCTATCGTAAACATCGACGGTGTTGAGCCGGGCGCGTTGAAATTAGACGGTGCAATGTTGGCAGACATCTATTTGGGTAAGATTAGCAACTGGAATGACCCTGCAATCAAAGCCATGAACCCAGATTTGACCTTGCCAGATGCAGCAATCACGACGGTATTCCGCTCAGACGGTTCAGGGACAACGTTTAACTTTACGGATTATCTTGCCAAGGTTTCACCAGACTGGAAAGACAGCGTCGGGGTTGATAAAACAGTCAAATGGCCAACGTCTGCGACTGGTGCAGGTGGTAAAGGTAACGAAGGGGTTTCAAGCTACGTCAACCGTATGAAAAACTCTATCGGTTATGTGGAATATGCTTACGCTAAGCAAAACAACATGTCACATACTGCATTGAAAAACGCTGCTGGCAACGTCGTTCAGCCATCTGCTGAGACATTTGCTGCGGCAGGTGATATCGACTGGTCAAAACAAGCGGGCTTTTATAAAGTCATCACCAACTCTGAGACTGAGCAAGCATGGCCGATCGCTGCTGCGACCTTTATCTTGGTACATAAGCAGCCAGAGAATCCTCAGCAAGTGGCTGGCGTGTTGAACTTCTTTGATTGGGCTTATACCCAAGGCGACGATAATGCCATGGCACTCGATTACGTACCATTTTCTGATGCAGCCGTTGCCTTATTCAAGGAAAAATGGAATGAGGTAAAAGGCAGTGATGGACAGCCTGTTTATAAGCCTGCTCAGTAACCTGTTTCTGCTAAATATTCTTTAATACCTTGTCAGTGCCTTACTAGTCCCTTTCGAGTTATCCTCTCGAATAACTATTCTCCGGTAGTTATTTGAGAGGTTTTATCACAGCAAATTTGATGACAAGTTTGTTGTGATAAAACCGAATGAATGCTTCTACTATTTTGACTTGATTCTATTTAATGCTGAGACACTTATGAATGATTTAAGGTCCCAACTGGCTAAACAAAAGCGTTATGACTTATTGTTTGTGAATGCTACTAAGGCTTTTGCCATATTAGTACTCTTATCGTTGGGCGGCATTTTAGTCTCCTTGATCATTGGAGCGTGGCCGAGCATTCAGGCATTTGGTCTTGGATTTTATACCAGTAATAATTGGGATACGGTCGCCAATGAATACGGGGCGCTAGCACCTATCTATGGTACGTTGGTGACATCCTTTATCGCGATTTTGATTGCAGTACCAATCAGTTTTGGCATTGCCATATTTTTGACCGAGATGTGCCCAACCTTCCTCAAAAAACCACTTGGTATTGCCATTGAGTTATTAGCGGGTATCCCTTCTATCATTTACGGTATGTGGGGTTTATTTGTCTTTGCGCCTTTCTTCGGTGATCACATTCAGCCATGGTTCATTGAACACGTCGGTCCACTACCCATCATTGGTAAGCTATTTACGGGTGCACCAATGGGATTGGGCATGTTTACCGCCTCGCTAGTACTTGCCATCATGATTATTCCATTTATCGCCGCCACCATGCGCGATGTTTTTTCGGTCGTGCCAGACCTGCTCAAAGAGTCGGCCTATGGCATGGGCGCAACGACGTGGGAAGTCATGTTCAAGATCATTTTGCCGTATACCAAAGCTGGCGTGGTTGGTGGCGTGATCTTAGGACTGGGTCGGGCATTGGGTGAGACGATGGCAGTGACTTTCTTGATTGGTAATGCCTTTAACATCAGTCCGAGTTTATTTACCTCTGGTGTCACGATTACCTCAGCATTGGCTAACGAGTTTGCCGAAGCGTCGAGTGAGCTACATTTGGCTTCCTTATTACATTTAGGCTTAATCTTATTTGTCATCACCTTCATTGTGCTATCTCTAGCAAAACTCATGCTCATGCGCATGGATCACAAGGCAGGCAATCGGTAGTCGTTTGACAATCTCGATAGGTTTTTTACGGATTTATTGGACATCAATAAACATTGATAGATATTGATAGATATTGATAAAAGATATGGGAAATAAATAGTATGCCTGCTAACAATACGATCAATGCACCACTACCGACTCAGCCAAACAGCGCTAGCCACTACAATCAAAGCCTTTATAACAAGCGCCGTTTGACCAACAAGTTAGGTCTAGGCTTTGCCATGTCGGCGATGGTTTTTGGACTATTTTGGTTGTTTTGGATATTGTTGACGCTCTTTGTTGAAGGCTTTCAAGGTATTGTGCAGCTGCCTATTTTTACTGCTGATACACCGCCACCGATGAGTGCGGGCGGGCTGCGTAACGCCATTGTCGGTTCAGTAATGCTCGCGTTTTCAGGATTGTTTATCGGTGCACCTATTGGCCTCATGACGGGTATTTATTTATCCGAGTTCGCTCAAGGCAGTATGCTTGGCAAGGTAACGCGTTTCTTAAATGATATTTTGTTATCCGCACCCTCGATTGTGATTGGTCTTTTTATTTATGCATTGATGGTAAAAGGTCAAAGTTTCTCTGGTTGGGCAGGCGCGTTGGCATTGGCATTAATCGTTATTCCTGTGGTCGTGCGTACCACTGAGAATATGCTCAATCTGGTTCCTAATAGCATTCGTGAAGCGGCTTACGCACTTGGCACACCCAAGTGGAAAATGGTGACTCAAGTAACGATTAAGGCCGCGAGAGCAGGACTGACCACTGGGGTGTTACTGGCATTTGCTCGAATCACTGGTGAGACAGCACCGTTGCTATTTACGGCGCTTAACAACCAGTATTTCAGTACCGATATGGGCCAGCCTATTGCCAACTTACCCAATACCATCTATCAGTTTGCGATGAGTCCTTATGATAACTGGCATACCTTAGCGTGGGCGGCGGCGTTGCTGATCACGACCTCTGTCTTGGTATTAAATATTTTGGCGAGATTCATCGGTAGTAGAGGTCAGGCTAAATAAAGGCTGATGGTAAATTAAGGCTTGTCCTAGATTACCTCGAGCATTTACTTCCATTTATATTCATTGAGCTGGGTTGGAACATATTATGAATGACGTCATGAGCAAAATCCGTACAAAAAAGCCTGTCGATAAATTCAATGCGGCAGATAAATTTAATCCAACAACAGACAGTTTATTAAACAGACCGATGTCGACAGCAGCACAAATGGAGCAGCCAGATATTGCCAGCCTAACCAAACAAACGCTTCATGATATTCCCAAAAACATGCCTGCAGCAAAAATGCAAATTCGGGATCTGAATTTCTATTATGGTGACTTTCAGGCGCTAAAAAACATCAATATCGATATTCCTGATAAAAAAGTCACTGCTTTCATTGGTCCTTCAGGTTGCGGCAAATCGACGCTGTTGCGTACCTTTAATCGGATGTACGATTTATATCCGGGTATGCGGGCAGAAGGCAATATTAATCTTGATGGCAACAATATCTTGGGCAAAGACGTCGATGTCAATTTGCTACGCGCCCAAGTCGGCATGGTTTTTCAGAAGCCAACCCCATTCCCGATGTCAATCTATGACAATGTCGCTTTTGGGGTGAGACTGTATGAAAAACTTAGTAAAGCTGAGCTGGACAATCGCGTAGAGTGGGCGCTAAAAAAATCTGCATTGTGGCCAGAGGTGAAAGACAAGCTCAGAGCGTCAGGGCTTTCGTTATCAGGCGGACAGCAGCAACGCTTGTGTATTGCGCGTAGCGTCGCGACCAAGCCTGAAGTATTGCTGCTTGATGAGCCGACGTCTGCGTTAGATCCTATCTCGACAGGTGCTATCGAAGATTTGATTGAAGACTTAAAACAGGATTACACCATTGCTATTGTCACGCATAACATGCAACAGGCCGCGCGCGTGTCAGACTACACCGTCTATATGTACTTAGGCGATATGATTGAGATGGGCGAGACCGACCAGATATTTACCAAGCCTGCCCAAACCGCCACAGAAGACTATATTACGGGTCGTTATGGCTAACATCGCGGTCTGAGCAAGGACGACGTGCTCGATACGTTCAATAAGATATCGTGAGCCAATCTGTTCGACTCAACAGCCACACCGCGCTACCAAAATATGGATTTTAGGGAATACCTCTTATGCAAAGCGATAAGCATATCTCCAAAAGTTTTGACCAAGATCTTGATGAAGCTATCCGTCTATTTCTATACATGGGTGATAGCGCGGCCAACCAAGTGGCGAAAGCGATCCATGCGCTTATCGATAAAAATGAGACACTGGCGCAAGAGGTGATTGATATGGACTTTGATATCAATCGAATGGAAGTCGAGTTGGATGAGCATATCTTGCTATTGGTCGCCAAACGCCAGCCAGCTGCCAGTGATTTACGCTTGGTCATGTCCATCAGTAAAGGCGTGGTTGATTTAGAACGCATCGGTGATGAAGCTGTCAAAATCGCTCAGATGGCCAAAAAAATTGCGGCACAAGGTAAACTGTCATACGGTTATGCGGAGGTGCAACACCTCAGCAATCAGGTTCGTTTGATGCTGCACAATGCGCTAGAGGCATTTAGCCAATCGAATGCTGAGCAAGCGTTTGAGGTCATGCGTAACGATAGCATGGTCAATGATGAGTATCAGTCAGCCATCCGTGCTTTGATGACCTATATTATGGAAGATTCACGGCACGTTTCAAAAGTCATCAATATTATGTGGGTATTGCGCGCGCTTGAGCGGGTGGGCGATCATGCACAAAATATTGCAGAACTGGTGATTAACTATATTAGTGGGCAAGATGTGCGTCATTCCGACTATGCGCTGGTCGAAAAAGCGGTACAAGAAGCCAATGACCGTATGGCGGCGCGCCAAGTCAGTACCCTGTCTGCCACTAAACCTGTCATCAAGTCAGCCACGGATGTTGTAGACTCAAACGGTGATGAGGGCTAAAAAAAACAGTTCATCGTTAATTTTACATCCAAAAAAACGCGCTATATTAAATAGCGCATTTTTTATATTGTGGCAATAATAAAAACAATTAGCTCTCTGGCGTCCAACCTTGTGCACGCTCATAATCTTCATTATCTAAAAATTTATCTCGTTGTTCGGTGAGGAATTTTTTGGCAGCAGGATCTAACATACTTAGATGGTTTTCGTTAATCAGCATCGTTTGCTGTTCAAGCCATTCTTTCCACGCTTTGTCAGATACCGTTTCTTGTAGCTCCTGACCTTTTTTATTAGGGAAAGGCGGGTGCGGCATCTTTGGCAATTCTTGCTGATACTTACGGCAAAATACCGTATTGGCTTGTGGATTAAAAGTCTCAGTCATGAGGCGCTCCTTATTAGGGTTTGGTTATTATAAGAATATATTATTGAATCACTCATGAGAATAGTTATACCAAACCCAAAAAGTAAGATTGGCTGTGTCAAACTCGCTTAGCCTACAAGGCGTAGTACTTTCACTCGTTTTCCTTGCTACTCTAATTTCTGTGAATGGTATTAGTTAGCACTTATTCAGCATAAGTGACTTAAATATTATTAGCTGAATTTACTTTACCTCATCATGGTATCAAAAACACCCGCAGCAGGGGCGGGTGTTTTTATGGTAAAAGCTGTCAGGTCAACAATGCGCTTTTACGCAAATACCTCTAAACGGCTACGACCGCGAGCAACGGCTTGCTTAACTTGATTTGGCGCTGTACCACCTAAGTGGTCACGGGCTGCTAGTGAGCCTTCTAGCGTTAGATAGTCAAAGACATCATCACCGATTGCATCGCTAAATTGCTGTAGCTGCGCCAATGACAAATCGCTCAAATCAACACCTTCTTTGATACCCAAAGCAACGGCATTACCCACCACTTCATGGGCATCACGGAACGCTACGCCTTGGCGTACCAAATAATCTGCAAGGTCAGTAGCGGTAGCATAGCCTTTCATTGTGGCAGCGCGCATGTTTTCTTTATTTGGGGTGATATTCGGTAGCATATCAGCAAAAGCCAATAAACAGCCGGTAAGCGTATCGACGCAATCAAACAACGGCTCTTTGTCTTCTTGGTTGTCTTTGTTATAAGCCAGTGGCTGACTCTTCATTAGACTTAATAGCGTCATTAATTGCCCAAAGACACGTGCTGCTTTACCGCGAACCAACTCCGGCACATCAGGATTTTTCTTTTGCGGCATGATAGATGAGCCAGTACAGAAGCGATCTGGAATCTGTACAAAGTTAAATTGCGCTGACATCCATAGGATAATCTCTTCGCTCATCCGTGACATATGCATCATTAAAATAGACGCGGCTGAGGTGAATTCAATCGCAAAATCACGGTCTGATACGGCATCCAGCGAGTTTTGGCAAATACCTTCGAAACCTAACAGCTCAGCAGTAATGGTACGATCGATTGGGAATGTCGTGCCAGCAAGGGCAGCACTACCAAGTGGCATCTGATTGATACGGCGGCGCGCATCGACCAGACGTTCGGTATCGCGATATAACATCTCAAACCACGCCATGACGTGATGACCAAAGCTCACTGGCTGCGCCGTTTGTAAATGCGTAAAGCCGGGCATAATAGTGTCAGTATGCTGCTCAGCCAAATCAAGCAAACCACTTTGGAAGCGTACTAACAAGGCAATGATATTATCTGTCTCTTCGCGTAGCCAAAGACGAATATCGGTGGCAACCTGATCATTACGGCTACGACCCGTATGCAGTTTTTTACCAACAGCGCCGATGATGTCAGTCAAGCGCGACTCAACATTCATGTGCACGTCTTCTAGCGCGATTGACCAGTTAAACTCGCCAGCCTCAATCTCGCGCAGTACCTGATGCAGACCATCAATAATGGTGGCTACTTCGTCAGCGGTCAAAATGTCACATTCTTTAAGCATGGTCGCGTGGGCGATTGAGCCTTGAATATCGTGACGCGCAAAGCGTTGGTCAAAGCCAACAGAGGCGGTGAAGGCAGCGACAAAGCTGTCCGTCGCTTCACTGAAGCGTCCGCCCCACATCTGTTGGCCTTGGCTGTTTGAAGGACTGCTTACAGGGTTGTTTTGTGCAGCGTTATTTGTTATCGGAGCATCTGTGCTAGAATCAGAGACAGATGGGTTTACATTTGATTCGGGACTACTAGGTTTTGAAGAATTGGCGTTCATATCGGTACAAGACAAGTCAGCAGAATAAGAGCTCAAGTATAGCAAAGGATGAGGTTGCCTTACTAGCGGAGCGCTTAGAGTTTTTTATTCCCAAGCTCATGGAAGTCATGAAGCCTTGGCAGTGGTTCATTTATATCTTTTTTTGGTCACTATTCGTTACGGTAATAAATCGCTATGATATTGCCACGTGGTCAGATTTTTTGATTCAGCTGTTTAGCCGAGTCCTGCAAAACACCTTGAGTATTATTCCTTCCTTATACCTCATTGATTATTTGCGCCCTATTTTTAAGAGCATGAGCATACCTAAAGCCAGCATGTATGTGCTTGCCTTACTCATGGTGGCATCTACCATATCCATGATTTTAGTCATGCTGGTAATGATTAATGTTGGTTGGTTTGAATATGATCGTCAAACTTTTATTCTAAATATATTATTTGATGCGGTGATTAGTGGTGGCTTTACCTTAGTGTTCTTACTGTATTTTTTACGCCGTTATCGTGAGACGAATGCGCTCAAACAATCGTTTGAGCAGAAATTGAGTGCACAAAATGATGTGATCAAAGCACGAATCGCTCCGCATTTTTTCTTTAATACCATTAATACCCTTGTGTCACTGATAGAGTCCAATCCAGCAAGAGCTTCTGCTTTATTACAGCACGTTTCTGCCTTATTCCGTGCCAGTTTCAATGGGGCACGAGAGATTAGTTTTGAAGAAGAAATTGCTCTTTGTGAGCACTATCTAGCGATTGAGTCTAGCCGCTTAGCGGATAAGCTTGAAGTGAGTTGGCAATTGCCTGACGAAGATGTCATGTATGACATGGTGATTACCGCCTTGACCTTACAGAGCGTGCTAGAAAAAATGCTGCTGAATGTGGTGGAGATGACCACTGAAACCATTTATATCAATATTAGAGTCACTTGGCAGCAGCATCGGGTTGTGATTACGATTGGTGTCGCGCTGCCGAAAAAAACCATGATTATTAACCATGATTTACGTCAGCACATGAACTTTTATATTCAAGCGGAACGTTTACGGGCTTATTTCGGTCAAAGTGCGGATATTAAAAGTAGCGTTACCAGTAGTCGAATTATTACCGTCATCGACTATCCGCTGCAAGATGTTAGTTTATGACCGTTTCTTTTGGGCTTAATTTTGTATTTTATTTCTCAAGAAATAGGTATGGCATAGTTATTGCACCATCTTTATAGCTAATGGGTCGTTTTACTTTATATTTAGCCATGATTACCCATAAAAATTATTATCGATAAATGCATCGCAATAAAACTCAATGCACAAGGCTATCAACGTCAATATAGCCAGTTATTGTTTTATGAAATAATTAAAGGTTTTTATGCTAAGTGATTGGTAATGAGTGCTAATATGTTGGTAAGGCCATTGAAAAAAATACTAAGTTTATCCTGGGATTGGAGTTTGCATGCGTATCGTAGTTTGTGATGATGAGCCACTAGCACGTGAGCGTTTGGTTAGAATTGTACAGGAGTCAGGTCATCAAGTCGTTGCTCAAGCAACCACGGGTGCAGAAGCCATTATCGCTGTCAAAACTCAGCAGCCAGACATCATATTATTAGATATTCGTATGCCTGAGATGGATGGGGTGCGCTGTGCTCAAGAGCTTGCCAAACTTGAGCATCCGCCAGCTATTATATTTGTCACCGCTTATGATCATTATGCCATTGCCGCGCTAAAAGCCAATGCGATTGGTTATTTATTAAAGCCTGCCAATAAAGACGAGTTACTAGAAGCACTAGATAAAGCGAAAAATTTGAACGCGGCGCAGTTAAATGAGATTCGTAAACTTGAAGACCCAACAGCGCGTCCAGTACGTGAGCATATCGCTGCTCGTACTCACCGAGGCGTTGAGCTCATCAAGCTCAAAGATATCTATTATTTTACCGCCGATCAAAAGTACGTCAAAGTCCGTCACAAAGATGGCATTGTCCTGATTGATGAGACGCTAAAAGAGCTTGAACAAGAATTTGAGGATCGGCTGTTTCGGGTGCACCGTAATGCCATCATCAACCTTAGTTTTTTGGACTTTTTAGAAACGTTGGATGCAGGACAATATCAAATACGCTTTAAAGGCATTGATGAGACACTTGCGGTTAGCCGCCGTCACTTACCTGCATTACGTGACAAGATTCAAAGCATGTAAGCTGCAGTTTGCATAGTGAAATAACAGCAAAATAACCGTGAAATAATCATCCCATATCATCAAACCCTTATTTATGCTTAAATAGGGGTATTTTTTTGCGTCAGCATTGACTATATATGGTTTATATCGCCCATTTTTTGTGGAAAATTTGCAGTATTGTCTAATACTGACATGCATAGTACTGACGTGAACAGTATCGAATTTATTGAGGCCCTTTATGAGCAATCCGCAGCAAACTGCTTTGACTACCTTGAATATCGCCACGCGTCAGAGCCCTTTAGCACTATGGCAAGCTGAGCATATCCGTGCTCGTCTACTAGATTTGTATCCTGAATTGACGATTAACTTGCTAAAAATTGTCACTAAGGGTGACAAGATTTTGGACACACCTTTGGCTAAAATTGGTGGTAAAGGTTTGTTTGTCAAAGAGCTTGAGCAAGCGCTATATGACAAACAAGCGGACATCGCGGTACATTCATTAAAAGACGTACCGATGCAGCTTCCTGAAGGCTTGATGCTGGGCGTCTATTGCAAACGCGCCTCACCGACTGATGCTTTTGTGTCTAACACCTATAATAGTATTGATGAATTGCCGCAAGAGGCAGTCGTTGGCACGTCAAGTTTGCGTCGTCAGTGTCAGCTTAAAGCCTATCGCCCAGACCTACAAATCAAAACCTTGCGCGGTAACGTTGGTACACGTTTGGGCAAGCTGGATGCTGGCGAGTATGATGCGATTATTTTAGCGACCAGTGGTTTGCAGCGTATCGAGCTGGATGAGCGCATACGCGGCGAGCTTGATATCAATGCCTGCCTGCCTGCGGTTGGTCAGGGCGCCTTAGCGATCGAATGCCGTGAAGGTGATGACGAGGTGTTAAAATTACTGGCACCACTGAATGATGATAAAGCTCGTATCCGTCTCATTGCTGAGCGCGCGCTAAACCGTCACTTAGAGGGTGGCTGCCAAGTGCCCATTGCTGCTTATGCTGTGTTACAAATGGCGGATGAAACAAGCAGCAACAATGATGATAACGGTGACAATGGCAATAACGACAACGGGAATGTGTTATGGCTACGTGGCCGCGTCGGTCAAGCGGATGGCAGTGAGCTGCTAAAAGCAGAGAAACGCGTCACCTTGATCGGCACACAAGCCGAGCAAGAAGTACAAGCTAATCAGCTTGGTATTGATGTTGCCAATATACTGCTTGCCGATGGCGCCGGTGATATCTTATCTGCGATTTATCATCCTGAATAACAGGCCAGTATTTTAATTATCTTAGTCATAGCCCCAGTATTATTGATGCTAGGGCTATCGTTAAGCCAATTCTATCAGTCTTTTGTCATGGTACGTCTATGTCATCAACATTAAATCACGCCCAGCTTATTGCTAACAGTCAATCAAATAATGAGTCATCACTCACGCAAGTGGTTATCAATACTCGCCCAGTGGAGCGTGCCGCTGCATTGACGGATCATCTACAAGCAGCAGGGCTGACGGTGGTAGAGATACCAATGTTGACGTTACAACCGCGCCCAACGACTGAGCAAGACATGACGCTGATGCGCCAGTGGCTAGCAGGCGATTATAAGGCGCTTGTGATTGTTAGCCCAACGGCGGCTGCTTCAGGACTGGCTGTTTGGCAAGCGCTTGAAGATGAGCGTCAAGCTCAAAACCATGACGATGATAATAATAATGAGCGAAAAGATATAGCAATTAATGCTCTGCAAGCTCCGAGCTACTTGATTGCCGTGGGTGAAGCGACCGCGTCGGTATTAAATAATACCAAAATCGAGGCATCGAATTACCAAGTGCTTCAGCCTCACATTGCTAATAACGAAGGTATGCTAGCGATGCCTGAGATTGAGCGTTTGCAAGCAGGTGACAAGTTGCTCGTTTGGCGCGGATTGGGTGGTAGGCGACTATTGGTCGATACGTTGCTGGCACGCGGTGTGCATATCGATAGCATTGCTTGGTATGAGCGCATAATGCCAGTCGAGGCAATGACTCAATACGAGCAATGGCTACAAGGGTTTTTAGCTCGCCAAGATGTGCAAGATACATCAGCTAGTCAGCCAAAGCCAATCGTTGTCATCAGTAGCGGTACAGCCTTTGAGCATTGGGAAAGCATCGTTCGGGCTGTAGCAGAAAAGGCATTAAAGCAAGAAACAGCCAGAGAAACCCCCGCTATTTTGCCCTATAAATTGTCAGACTTTGCTTATGTGGTGCTGGGTGAGCGTTTAGCCAATATGGTCGCTGAGCAGCAGTTAAGTTATTGGCGTGTGGAAGATTTGGCGCCAGAAACCATTCTTGCTGCTATCCATGCTAAAGCCTGTTAAATGTATAAATGTACCAACCGATGATCTGTCCTTATCTATTATGTTTCACTTTTTATTTATTCGCTTTAAACCTGTTTTGGCCAAAATAACGGTGCTGCCTTATGTCAATCAATTCTGAATCGTTATCTCAGGAACCTTCTGCTACTCAGCAGCGCCGACAAGCAAATGTGTTTTTGTTGCGCCTGCAGTGGCTGGTTATCTTGTTGCTTATCGCCGCCCTATTGTGGCTCTACATCAGCCAGCAGCGTTTCCAGCATAGTGTTAATGAGCGTTTGCAAAGCAACGAGCAAGTCGTCAGCCGTCTGAATGAGATGGATGACCGTCTATTTGCGATGAGTCAGCAGACGCTGCCAGAGCCTCGATCTGCCGCCAGTAGCCAAGCGCAAAACCAGTTAGATTTATTGCGTATTCAGATACAAGCCGCTGATAGATTATTGGCAGACAATAACGACAGTGCAGCGATTGATTTGTTGCGTGGTCTACATTGGCAGCTTTCGCAAGGTAGCAATGAGATTGCTCCAGCGCTAACGGTTGTGATCAAACAAAGCTTGATGAAAGACATCGAACGTTTGCAGGCAAGCAGCACTCAGCCCAGTCCTTGGCAGCTACAAAACCTCGCCATCCAAAATATTCAAGAGTTTTTGCACAGCTATGAGCGTGTGAGTAGCGAGGCGACACCGCACAATAGCACCGATAGTAATATGAGCCTCTCGCGCAAACAACTGACCATTCACGAAGTGATTATGACCTTGAATCTAGCCAGTCAAGCCAGTAATATGCGCGAACAAGAGCAGCTGGTTGGTTATCTGCGTCAAGCACGAAATCAACTACAAACCTTGGTGCCGAAGTCTGCTATTCCGCAACAGTCAGCGCCAAAGGCAGCCATGACTAATACTGAAAACGCTTCTAATGCTGCGTCCGCAGGCAAAAAACAAACCTCTATCGACAAGAACCTACAAACCAGATCCTCTCCGACAAATATCGCAGAAGTCATAGATTGGTTAGATAAATTGATTGCCAATGCACCGAAACCAACGCCATTGTTGACCACTCAGATTTTGGATAAATCTCAGCGTTAGTGGTTCAGTGGATGTTGATTGATAGATTTATGAATATAAAAATAAGAGAAGTGACGTTATGGAAAGTTTGAATCAAGCAGCACATGCAGCCTCTAATACCGCAGATAATCATCCTGACGAATTGTCTCATTATCCCATTATTCATCATCAGCCCATTCACTGGGGCGAGATGGATGCGTTTAACCATTTAAATAATGTGATTTATTACCGTTATGCTGAATCAGCGCGAATTGGCTATTTGCAGGCGCTAGGTATGTTTGATGGCAGTATGGTGACGGTATTGGCACAATCAAGTTGCCAGTATTTACGCCCAGTGACTTATCCTGATACTTTGCTATTAGGAGTGCGCTGTCAGGGCTTGGGCAATACGAGTATCGTGATGGAATATAGCTACTATAGCACCGCGCAAGCGGCTATCGTCGCGACAGCTGAGGCAGTCGTGGTACGTCTCGATAGTGAGGGAAAGTGTAAGTTAGCTTGGACAGAGGAAGAGCGCGCTCGGCTATTGGCATTAGAAGCGAAAGTTGGTCATATACTGAAGCTTTAGTACTAAATATTAAATAAATGAAAAAAAGGCACGCTAACGTTATGTTAGCGTGCCTTTTGCTATGTGGCTGATATCGAATCAATCAGTCAAATATTAATCTTGCTTTGGGGCATGTACGAAATCGATGACGTTCAAGTCAAAGCCTGATAATGCGTAAAACTTCATGGGTGATGATAATAAACGCATATCACGAACGCCTAAATGACGCAAAATCTGTGCGCCAACACCAATGCTGCGATACGGCTGCTGAGTAATGGTCGATTGCGATTCATTGTCTGCCGCTTTGTCTAACGCCTCTCCTAAATCTATTGGCTGGTTGCTGCCAATCCAAACTAATACGCCGCGATCTGAATTACTGATTTCCTCCAGTGCTGAGCGCACGCTCCAGCCACTACGACCCGTCATATCATTTTTGGCAGCAAACAAGTCGCGTAGTGGGTGAAAACCATGGACACGGACGGTGCTGACGCCTTCGCTCACATCGCCTTTTACCAAAGCCAAATGCGTTTCATCAGCGCCAAATTCGCGGAAGCGATGTAGCGTAAAGGTGCCGTATTCCGTTTCAAAAGGACGCGACTCAATTTCTTCTACCGTTTGCTCGTTCGCGATGCGGTAGTTGATGAGGTCAGCAATTGTACCCATCTTGATGCCATGCTCTTCGGCAAATATCTCAAGGTCATCACGGCGCGCCATCGTACCATCAGCATTGATGATTTCGACAATCACTGCTGCGGGCTCAAGCCCTGCTAGGCGTGCTAAATCACAACCAGCTTCGGTATGTCCAGCGCGGTGCAAGACGCCACCATTTTGAGCCATGATTGGGAAGATATGTCCAGGCTGGACGATGTCTTCAGGTTTTGCCGAAGAAGAAACCGCGGCTTGAATTGTACGAGCGCGATCAGCAGCAGAGATACCCGTGGTAACGCCTTCAGCGGCTTCGATAGAAACCGTAAAGTTGGTGCTAAATTTTGCTTCGTTACGATCAGACATCAGCGGCAATGCCAACTGTTGGCAGCGTGCTTGTGACAAGGTCAAGCAGACCAAACCACGTGCATGAGTAATCATAAAGTTAATATCTTCAGGGCGCACATGGGTCGCTGCCATGATGATATCACCTTCATTTTCACGGTCTTCATCATCCATTAAGATGACCATCTTGCCAGCACGAATGTCTTCGATAATCTCAGGAATCGTATTTAAACTCATAGTAAGTCTCAATATTTTATTATTTATAGATAGGTGTGATGTGGAATATAAAGCATTGTCTGTCTATTGTAACAGTAGATGCTACATAGCGCTGTTGCGGTTAGGCAAAGTGCATGGAATCAAATTGATCCCCCGTAGACATTATCTAATCATTGCTTATATATCAATATGAGGACATTTTAACGCTTTTCAGCCCACTGTGCTGCTTCATCTCGAAACTATATGGGCCAGTCTGTCAAAAATAGCGATAAGTATTACTAATGGTCACGACGATTCATGTATTCAATGACATATTAAGCAATGGGCTCAACTATATTGCGAGCCATTAGTCGTTACTGGCAGCTTGGCTTTTTAGCCAATCCATAAACTGTTTACTATGTTGCTCGCGCTGGTTGTCAGCAAATTCATAAAAGCTAGTACCAACCAAACTGTCTGGCAAGTAGCTTTGCGGATAATAGTGATTGGGATAATCGTGTGGATAAGCATAACCTTGACCATAGCCTTGATTGCGCATCAGTTTGGTCACGCCATTACGCAGGTGTAGCGGCACAGGCGAGGCATCTTTTTCTGCCAAAGCCATGGCAGCGTTAATGGCTTTATAAGTGCTGTTACTTTTGGCGCTGGTTGCCAAATAAACCACCACTTGTCCCAAGATAATACGCGCTTCTGGCATACCAATTGATTGCACACTACGTAATGCTGCATCGGCAAGCAGTAAAGCATTAGGGTTGGCATTACCAATATCTTCACTGGCCAAGATGACCAAACGCCGCGCGATAAAATCAGCAGGCTCACCGCCAACTAACATCCGCGCCATCCAATAAAGCGCAGCATCAGGGTCTGATCCACGTACGGACTTTATCATCGCCGAGATAATATCGTAATGCTGCTCGCCATCTTTGTCATAGCGAACTAGAGCTGTTTGGGCGACACGGGCGACCAATTCATCGTTAATGACGAGCGGTGATTGCTTAGTGTCCGCCGTTTGAATAGCCAGCTCTAATAAATTTAGCGCCTTCCTCGCATCACCATGCGCCAGTTGGCTGATAGTGTCTTGTGCTTGTAAATCAACCGTCAAATTCCTCAGCACTGAATCTTCTGAAATTGCCCTTTGCAATACCGCACTGATTTGCTCAGGCGTCAGAGGCTCTAAACGATACACTTGGCAACGTGATAGCAGCGCATTATTGACACTAAAAGAAGGGTTTTCAGTTGTCGCACCAATCAAGGTAATATCACCAGATTCGACCGCGCCCAGTAAGGCATCCTGCTGAGCCTTGTTAAAGCGGTGTATCTCATCGATAAAAACCACTGGCGATTCAAATGCCAATGAGTCCTTATTGTCTAACACTTCTCGCAGCTGTTTGACCCCAGTATTCAAGGCAGACAAGGCATGAAAAGGTCTGCCAACAGCATCAGCCAACAGCATGGCAATAGTCGTTTTGCCGATGCCAGCTTCACCATGCAAAATAATCGATGGCAGATGTCCTTGTTCGACCAAACGCCGCAAGGGCGCACCTGCCGCTAGTAGATGTTCTTGACCAATGATTGCATCAAGTGTCGTTGGGCGCATACGCTGGGCAAGGGGTGTATCGGCATGAAAATTAGGCGGCATAGAAATCTCTATTATCAATTTAAACAGCTATCAATTAGTTCATAACGACAGTGATTAATGGGTTTTTATTGCTGCATCTAAATGACTACATCCTAGATTACATTCATCATTGCTATGGAAAAAGACCATATCTGTCTGTTTGGCATGATTTTCGCACTAATGAATATTAGACATGAGTAGTAAAAGTAGGCTAATTTATAAAGATGCTATTTAGTATGTGTCTTGGTATGTGTCTTGGTATGTGGCATACACAATAGGCTAACGCAGATTTACGTTAATAAAAGTCAATCAAGTGTACAGCTTATGTCCCAAATACTTTGATTTTTATGCTTTTATCCCTATTAACGGTTCAACAGCATTGATAGATCGCAGATATCAAGCGCGATTTACGACCTATCATTTGTGATCATCCATTCATTAGGCATAAGGTATTACCGTCATGATGTCTCCGCCGATATTACAGCGCTTGTTTGCTCGCTATTTATATCGCAGTGCCAAGCAGCAATCACGTTTGCTTACTACAGGTGAGATAGCGCTGGCACAGTCAGTATTTGGCGACAGCATCAATCTCGATGAGGTTCAGCTCAAGACTGCTTGGTGGGTGTTGAAACATTATGCCGTTAGTCCTAATGGCAATATTTATTTTAACCCAGCAGATTGGATAATAGATTTTAGCGATGCTTCATTGAGTAAAAAAAGCTGGTTGATACATGAATTAACCCATGTATGGCAATTACAGCAAGGCTTAAAAGTGGTGCGCGGTGCACTTATTGATCGCCGTTATGATTATGTGCTCAAGACAGGAAAATCCTTCTTTCACTACGGTATCGAACAGCAGGCGCGTATGGTTCAGGATTATTTTATTCGTCGTCAGCGTGGACAAGACTGTCAAGCATTAGAAGCTTGTATTCCATTTTTAATCGTAAAGTCTGACGACAATATGAAGTGATATCCATTGGCAATGGATTGCCATGACGACTTTGGTTTTTATTATTTTGCCTTAACAAGGACACGTACCCTTATGTTTAAATTTTTGCCAAAAAAGCCCAATTATAAAATGAGTAAAGGTGTGGTTGATAATTCTATCAATCAAAACAACACCCTTTTACAGCACTCGTCAACCTTGCTTGCGGCAACACTCAGCGGCGTATTGCTGTTAAGTGGTTGTCAGCAGCAAGCAGAGACTCAACCTGCGCCAGAAGACAGTCAGAGCGTTGAAAAAACGAGCACTGAAGACAGTCAGCCTATGCGCCCAAGTGATTCTGCTGCTACCCGTATAAAGCAGTTTCAGCCTATCTATGTCGCGCAAGCACAAAGGCTACAGCGTCGTTTACAAGCAGAGTATGAATCCCTGCAAGCCGCTGATAGCTCAGATAGTGAGGATTCATTGCTGCTGAATGATGATACTGCTGCTAGCGATACTAATACTAATAACGTGATGAAGAATAACAGCGATACAACTGATAGCAGCTCACTATCTGCTGACACCACAGATGATGAAGTGGATATCCCCGCTGAGGCTGATATCAATACCAGTACAGAAGTTGGCGAGCGTGATTTAACGGTGTTAAAGCGCATTAGCCTTGAGCCGCGTAAGCCCGTCATGCTAACAGAAGATCAAATCATCGAAAGCTACCAGCAAGCGATGGAATCGCTTTATCAGCCTGTGACGACGCCTCTTAGCGCAGAAGATGTTGATACGTTAATCAATATCGCGACATTGGCTCCGCAGTTATTTGAGCATGCAGAAATTGCTGGTAGGCTCAGTGCCAAAAGCCCAGCATTAGCGCGTTTGATTATTCAGCATCAGGTTTGGGAGCAGATAGAAGCTCAGCAAGTGATTGATATGCAGCAGATGAAACTGAATCAACAAAAAGAGTTTGAGACGCTTATGACTAAGTTTAATGACACCATTAAAGGTTATGATGAGCAAATTGCCAAATATGAGCAGACACTAAAAGAATTCCAGTAGCCGCAATTCTGTCACTCACTCAGTTATTCATTCAGTAACGGATAGGGTTTCTTTGACTTCCTCCCCGCCCTCAA
>NZ_DKHR01000023.1:53897-81328 GCF_002453835.1 Psychrobacter sp. UBA6739 | reverse complement strand
TATGAATGTTCAACACGCCCTAATCTAATAAGAATTAATAAGCTGAAAACAGATAATTATGAAGCTATTTATAAGGCTATTTCCAAGCTAAATTTACCAGTATCTGCTATGGATATAAGGAAAGTTCAAAATATCGTCAAAGAGATTAATGCAGGTGGTAGTATCCAAGTGCAAATTACAGAAGATTTAGAAGGCTTAAAGAATAGTGATAAAATTTTAGCTATAGGATCTAAGAAAACTATTAGATATGAGTTTCATAACAAAGCAGAGCTTATGTCTAACTATTTTGACATTATAGATGAATCTAATGAGCAGATTCTTGAATTAGTAGATAAGCATAGTATAAGTAAGTCGGAATGGTTTCCTATATTTGGGTTTAAATATATAAACTCAACAATAGATAGTGATGGTGTTTTGTAAGCGAGACAAAAGGAAAAGGTATTAGAGTTAAGTGAATCATTGACAACCGAAAGCAGCTGTCACAGTAGGCATAAGGATATAGATAGTATAATTAATGACGATAGTATAGTAAAAAGTAGAAAGCAAAGAGCTTTATATTGGTCTGTATTGAATAATAATATTATTCTTGAAGATGTTAAGGAGTATCTTTTAGCTAATAAAAATAATATGTCCACGGAGTATAGGAAGCTACTCTGCATCTATGATTATATGCAGTATCGCATTGATGTTTAAATTATTTTGAAGAAAATAGATTGTTATTTCATTATATTTTCTACAGTTTTTTAACATCAGTAATTAGTCTATTATCTTTAAATGAATAATACGCTAACGTAAGGAACACCATGAACCATCTCACCGTCGGACAACGCGCGCCTCTAAGCAACCTTGCTATTGACGATACCGCACCCATCACGCTCAAGTTCACTCGTCAAAGTCCAATAGAGATGGACATCAGCTGCTTTGCCTTAGACGCAGCGGGCAAACTGATCAATGATGATTACATGGTGTTCTATAATCAGCCAACCTCACCGTGCGAGCAAATCAAGCTCACCCATTACGAGTCGCAGCCAACGGCGAATAAAGGCATCCAAGCTGAGTTTGAAGTCAATTTATCTAAACTGGCTACTAATATAGACAGCTTGTTTTTTGTGTTATCAGCCGACACGCCGCTTAATCAAATTCAGTCATTAGAGATTGGCATTTGGCAGCAGTCACAGAAAGCACAGGCAGAGTATCAAGCAGCAGACTTTGCCCAGCAGCAAGCCAGTATGCTGATGCAGCTTTATCGTAAGAGTGGCGTTTGGCGAGTATCTAATGTCGCACAAGGCTTTAATGGTGGACTGGCAGCCATCGTGCAGCATTTCGGTGGTGATGTAGAAGAGAGTAGCCCGCAAGTACTCGATCCGACCGTAACGCCAGTGCAAACAAAACCATCGCTCGAGAAGGTCATACTAGACAAAGCCCCAAAACTGGTCAATCTGGCCAAAAAAGCCACGATATCGCTTGAGAAGCGCCAATTGCAGCAGTTAACGGCAAAAGTAGCACTGGTGTTAGATGCCTCAGGCTCAATGAACAGACAGTATAAACAAGGCCGTGTGCAAGAGGTGGTCAACCGCCTATTGCCATTAGCAGTGAGCTTCGATGACGACCAAGCGCTAGACTGCTGGGCGTTTGCCCGAGACCCACAGTATTTGGGTGAGATTGGGTTGAGCAATTATGACGATTTCATTGATAATGCTTATGGCGGCTGGCGCAAATGGGCACTTGGCCCGCGCATCAACAATGAAGCCGAAGTCATGAAAGCCGTGACGGAGTTTTATCAAAAGGACGGCTTGGATGTGCCTGTTTACGTGCTATTTATCAGTGATGGCGGGGTGAATGACAATCGCGGTATCACGAGAGTCATGACGGAAGCCGCGAAACTGCCGATATTTTGGCAGTTCGTGGGCTTGGGTGGTCGTGGTTATGGCATCCTAAAAAAGCTAGACGACATGGAAGGGCGCGTGATTGATAATTGCGACTTCTTTGAATTAGATGACTTAGATGATATCAGCGAAGAAGCGCTTTATGAGAATATGCTGGAGGAGTTCCCAAACTGGTTAAAAGAAGCACGCGAGATAGGGTTGATAGCGAAATAACTAAATTAGGATAGTATCTTTAACGATAAAACCGTTCATAGTCTAGCTATGAGCGGTTTTTTATTGCTAAAAATTCAGTCAAAGGTGGTGAGCTCACTTACCCAACCACTAACCAAACATACCTATTGATAGCAAAAACCTCGTACAAATAGCCTTGTACCATTTTGAGTGATATTGCATGCTTAGCTACCTATATAGTAGGCAGTTCTATAAATGATTATCTGGTTTAACAATCTAGCTGTCTAACCTTTATCGAATATTAGCCTCTCCATATCATTCAATGACAGTATTTTTATGAGCCAACACAAAAAAGCTTTTTATTATCGACCCAAAACCAATCAGCATAACAGCCCAACGGTGCGTTGGACGTTTGTCATACTGGGTTGGCTATTTTTTGTATTGGGGATTATCGGTGTATTACTGCCAGTCATGCCGACTGCGCCTTTTATATTATTAGCAGCAGGTTGCTGGGCACGTAGTTCGCGGCGCTTTCATTTTTGGCTGATCAATCATAAATACTTTGGGAAATTTGTCCGCGATTGGGAAAATAATCATGCGGTGCCACTCTATGCTAAGTGGTTAGCGACAATAATGATGACTATTTCAACAACGATGTTATTTTTTAATATTCCCGCCGATATGATATGGATGGCATGGCTGGTAGCCGTGGTCTGTACTGGGGTAGCGGTCTATTTATTCCGTTTGCCAAATGCCTAAAATGCGTTGATTTTGAGGTCAAAAATCGTAAGAAATAGGCTTTAGTTACATGAAAGCTAAGATAAGACTTGCGAAATCAGGATGTTCCCCCTATAATACGTCCAAGCTTAAGAGCAGTTCTGCACCAAATCATTACCTCGTAGTATTAGTTATAATCCTTCGTTTTAATATTTATCGTTCAGTAGCTATTTGCAAGCGTTATCGGTCACTAGGCCATTAATAAATTTAAAAGTAGGATTATATTATGTCAGACGTTCAAAAAGGTACAGTTAAGTGGTTCAACGAAGCTAAAGGCTTTGGTTTTATCGCTCCAGAAACTGGCGCAGACGTTTTTGCTCATTACAGCGAAATCACTGGTTCAGGCTTCAAAACTTTAGCTGAAGGCCAAGAAGTTGAGTTCACTGTAACTCAAGGTCAAAAAGGCCCACAAGCCCATAACATCGTTGCTATCTAATTTGTCTTTATAGACACTTAGAGCAAGATGAAAAAAAAGCGAACCTTCGGGTTCGTTTTTTTTCGTCTAAAATTTGGTGTAGATTACTTATAAAAAAGCCTACTTACTATGTTAATAGTCGTAGGCTTCGTTGATTCTGCATAAACTTATAGTGGACAAGCTATCATAGGAATGAGCGTCTTATAAAAAACTGATACCAATATTAATCAATCCACCGCCAACGATCAACCAAGCAAACATAATCGCCCCCAAGATAAGAGGTTTAACGCCAGCTTGTTTAATAGCGCCCAAATGCGTGGTTAGACCAAGCGCAAACATCGCCATGGTGAGCAGCACATCGTCTAGCATCACCATACTACGCTCAAAGCTTGCGGTCATCGGCACCCAAGTATGTAGTAAAACGATGGCAATGAATATAAAGGCAAACCAAGGCACTTTGACTTGTTGAATGCGATTCATAAACGATGGTTTTTTGCCATTGTCGCTGCTACCTTTGGTTAAGGCAAACGATAAAATAAGTAAAAAAGGGGCAAGCATCATGACGCGTATCATCTTGGTGACAACCGCTGTGTCACCCACTTCGGGACTGACTGCGTTACCAGCGACGACGACTTGCGCCACTTCATGAATGGTGGAACCCGTATAAATCCCGTACTGCTGAGCATTTAGCCAAGGTTGCAACCAACCAAGATGGTATAAAAACGGATAGAGCAACATCGCAACCGTACCAAAGACCACCACTGTCGCCACGGCAATAGTGACTTTGTGTGCTTCTGCTTTGACCACAGGCTCGGTGGCAATAACCGCGGCGGCACCGCAAATGCTTGCGCCTGACCCAATTAATAGCGTCGTTTGTTTATCGACTTTTAACCATCGGGTACCTATCCAATAGGTGAGTAAAAAGGTCGATGTCAATACCAACGCATCGCTCATCACCGCAGACAGTCCGACACTTGATACTTGCGTTAAGGTCAGCTTAAAGCCATAAAACATGATGGCGAGGCGCAATATTTGACCTTTGGCAAATGCCACGCCGACACTTAATCGCTCAGCAAGGCTGGGATAGACAGTATTGCCCAATACCATACCAATGAGAATGGCTAAAGTGAGAGAAGACAAGCCAACGATACGTCCATTTGTCCATGTGTTGACACTAGTATTGAGCCACAAACAAAATAAGCTGCCAATCAGCACGACAATAAGCCCTGCTAAATGGCGGCTGCGCGGGAGATAGTTATTTACTGATTGGGTCAAGGCGTACATGACTGACTGTCCTATTATGTATTATCTATAATCGAAATAAGCATAAGCTTATGAATAGACATTATAAGGCAGACCAATCTATAATAAAAACAGATTAATTAGATAAAAACTATCGATTTTTTAGGTTGATAAAAGTCTTTGGGCTAAAAAGATGGTTTTTTAGATAATAAAGGGTTTTTAAAATAACAGGTGGTTTTTAGATTGTATCAATAAGATAGGTGTCAGAGAAATTATGAAAAAAGCCATGCAGGTATTGCCAAAGATTACCTTCAAGCAATTATCAGTGTTTGTCAGTATTTATCAAACGGGTAGTACCAGCCGTGCCAGTGAAGCGCTGCATTTATCGCAGTCGGCCGTCAGTAGTGCGCTGACAGAATTAGAAGCAAGGCTACAAATGCCATTGTTTGAGCGCGTCGGGCGTAGGCTTAATCAGCACCCCAACGCCCATCCTATTTATATACAGGCACAAGCCATCTTGGGGCAGGCTGTAACTCTAGAGCATTATCATAAGCATCAAGCAGGGCAGATTCATATCGGTGCCAGTACCACGATTGGTAATTATGTGCTGCCGCCGCTGCTTGCCAAGCTATATGCGGCGCTACCCGACGCCCATATCGATATGTATATCGCTAATACTCAAGAAGTGGTCAGCGAAGTTGAGCAATTAAATATTGATATTGCGCTCGTAGAGGGAATGCCACGCCCCACAGATATGAAGGTGATTGAGCAGCGTGCGTGGCGGACAGATACCTTGATGATCTTTACCAAGCGCGATAGCAAATGGTTGACAGACATGGCAGCGTATAATGATGCGGATAATTGCTACGAGCTTAGCATTGCACAACTGGCAAAGCTGCCGCTATTGGTACGAGAGGCAGGGTCAGGTACACGGCAAATTATCGATGAGCAGCTGCTGAAGCATTTGCCTGATGCGGAGATTGTGATGGCGATTCAGCAGTCGGAAGCTATTAAGCATATGGTGAGTGCAGATATTGGTCTTGGTTGTTTATCACAGCATGTCATTCAGGCAGAGCTGACAGCAGGAGCGTTGGTACAGGTGAAAGTCGGAGGCATCGATTTGTCACGGACTTGGTGGCTAGTGTGGCATAAAGCCCGCCATCAAAGCCCGATTTGGCAAAGCTTTATTGATATTTTGACAGAAGATTAATTTTAGTGACAAATATAGAGGTATTAGCGAGAATATCTACTATTTCAATGAGTAGTAAAAAAGCGCAAAGTTATACAATGCGCTATTTTTAATGAGCTTTTTTAATAGTTTTAACTAACTTGGAAACGAGGTTAAGTCTTTTCTTAAACTACTTATTAACGGGTTTATCCAGTCTTACGACCAAGCTATCGCATGGGACGTTAGGCAAGATATTATCTGCCGTCGCGCCACTGAGCCAAGCGGCGATACCATGGCGTTCATGACGACCGATGACTAGTAAATCAACATCATGCTTGTGACAATAGTTGACGATGCCTTCACTGTTAGAGATGGCAGTGGTCACTTCAGAATTCACCGCATGTAGATCATTACGCTCCAAAAACTGTGCCAGTTTGGCACGCGCCTCCTGACAGCGTTCATCGTCAATCTCATCGTATAAGCTGGAGGCTGGCACCAGCTCATAGCCAAAGCCAACCATGGTATCTTTGACGATATGTAATACCGATAACTTGGCGTTAGGACGATTCTCGACGATACGTTTGGCCTTTTGGGCGACCACATCAGCATCGGACATTAAGTCGGTGACCAATAAAATATGTTCGTAACTCATAGCGGCTCCTTGTGACAGATGATTTTAACTATAGCACTACTGATGGCTGCTGTTAAGTAAGCTTTGAGTTCGCTTTGTGAAAATCCGACATTCTGCCATATTGGTCATCTTTATTACTACAGTATCTTGACTTATGAAGGTGCGAACCCCATCTAATTCCGTTAGGCAAATTCTTTTTAATTTATACCGGCGCATTGCTGTCATTTAAAATGATGCACGGGTACATGCCATTAAATTTGAATATTACTCATAAGTTAATCACAATAATACTCACAATATTTTTATATGAATAGCATATAAAAAAGACCCTACGATAAGTATTACATACACTATTTATCTATTGTTTACTCTGATTCTATTTTATCGCCACTGGCTAGATTTAGTCATTAATCGCATATTATTCTAAATAAAATTAGAGCAATCCATAAGGAAAATTATGACCGACACGTTATCTACTACTGATCTAACTTTGCATCCTGCCTTTGAGCTGATTGAGCATCGCCATATCGATGCATTGTCGATGGACGTATTAATAAGCCAACACGTCAAAACAAGAGCGATGCATTACCATTTGGCACATCCGAGTGACGAAAATGCCTTTTTGGTTGGCTTTCGCACTCAGCCAATGGATTCAAAAGGCGAGGCGCATATTTTAGAGCACGTGGCTTTATGTGGCTCTGTGAAGTTCCCCGTTCGTGACCCATTTTTTTCAATGATTAAACGCTCATTAAACACGTTTATGAATGCGATGACCGCTGCCGATTGGACGGCGTATCCGTATGCGACGCAAAATAAAAACGACTACTTTAATTTGCTAGCCGTTTATCTGGATGCCTCGTTTTTTCCAAATATTCATCCGCTGGATTTTGCCCAAGAAGGCATTCGTGTAGAGTTAGACGAAAATGACAAGCCGCAATTTAAAGGCATCGTTTTTAATGAAATGAAAGGCGCAATGAGTGGTGAGATTGACCAGTTGTATCATACGGTCGCCCATCATTTATTCCCAACGACGACGTATCACTATAATTCGGGCGGCGATCCTGCCGATATTCCTGACTTGACCCATACTGAGCTGGTTGAATTNNATGAGCTTTGGTAATATTCCAGTCGCTGAAACCCAAGCCAAAATCCATGAAGATGCCTTGATTCAGTTTGAAGCAGGTAAAAAACACGTCTCACGTCCTGAAAAACGCCTGTCTGCACCGATTAGTGCGGTTGATACTTATACGGCTGACGAAGCAGGGCCTGACCAAACGCATCATGTGATTGCATGGTTATTACCATCGATTACTGATCCGAAGCAGCGTTTAGCATTGCGTTTATTAGAAGGCGTGTTGGTTGAACATGCTGGCTCACCGTTACGTGCTTATTTGGATAGCCATCCACTTGGTAAAGCACCAAGTCCGCTACTAGGGCTGGATGACAGTCATTATGAAATGGTCTTTTATACCGGTCTGCGCGGTTCAAACCCTGAACACGCCGAAGCGGTAGAACAGGGCATTATTGATTTGCTTACACAAGTGGCGAGCAAACCGATTGATGATGAAACGATTGAGACGATTCTGCATCAAATCGAGATCGATCAGCGCCATATCGGCGGCGATAGCATGCCCTATGGTCTAAATCTCATGCTAGAAGGCTTTAGCACTGCCATTCATGATGGTAATCCTATCGATGTCTGGGAAGTTGATGAGCATTTGCAGTGGCTACGTGAGCAAGTAAAAGATGCGCAATGGTTACCGAATTTAATCAAGCAGCATTTGCTTGATAATCAGCACCGTGTCCGTGTGACCATGACGCCTGATAGTGAAAAAACCGCCCGTTTGGCGGCAGCTGAGCAGACCCGTCTTGATACCATCGAGATGGATTTGACCGCTGATGATAAAGCCGTCTTAAAACAACAAGCACTTGATTTGGCAGCGCGCCAAGCAGCGCCTGATGATTTAAGCTTATTGCCAAAAGTGGGTTTAGAAGACGTTCCAACCGATATCAGCTTTAAACAAGGCACGCAAAAGCAGATTAATTTAAGTGGCAAAGAAAGTACGTTATTTGAATATGAAGCAGGCACTAATGGCTTATATTATTATCAAATAATTGTACCGTTGACTGATGCGATTGGTAATGAGGATACAAGCGAGCTGCCCGTTAATGAAGTCATTAATCATCCGCTATTGCCGATCTATTTGAGCTTATTGTCAGAATTGGGTACAGATTCGCTCAGCGCGCATGAAATGCAGGCCAAACAAGCGGCGCATTCATCAGGGGTGACTGCTAGAATCAGCCAGCGTACCAATGTCGATGACAGCCAAGCGATTAGCAGCTATTTCGTCGTGGCAACGCGCGCACTCAATCGTAAACCTGAAGCGATTGATTTGCTCAAAGAAGTCATGGAACACAGTATCTTTAGTGAGCATGATCGTATCAAAGAAATCTTGCAGCAGCGTCAAGCAGGCTGGCAATCAAACCTTGCTGGTTCAGGGCATTCTTATGCCATGCAAACCGCCAGCCGTGGTATGAGTCGCCAAGCGCAATTAGAATATGTGCGCAGTGGTTTGCCAGCATTGAACGCGCTAAAAGACTTCTTAACCCATGCCAGTAGCGATGATGCACAGTGGGATAAATTAGCAACCAGTTTGATGGACTTACATCAACGTCTAATTAGTTTGCCTAAGCACGCGGTTATCATCTGTGAAGCGGAGCAAACCGAACGCTTAAGCAATTTAATCGTTGATAGCTGGAAAGACAGTCAAGCGCCAAAAATTGCAGCGCAGTTAAAAAATACCGATGCGAGTATCGACGCCAATATCCCAAGCGAGTTTGCCGAATTGCAACTTGATGCGGCGTTAAATGGTGAGAAAGACGCGGTCAAAGTGCTAGAAAGTGATGTGACGCTCGATGTTGAAGACTTGGCGTGGCTAGTGCCAACCAACGTCTATCATAATGCCAGTGCTTATACCGTGCCAGCGGCTGATCATCCAGATACGGCAGCCTTGATGGTATTAGCGTCTTATCTACGCAATGGTTATCTGCATAGCGCTATTCGTGAGAGCGGCGGTGCTTATGGCGGCGGTGCGGGCTACGATGCCAATGCCTGTGCCTTTAAGTTCTTTAGCTACCGTGATCCGCAGTGTGCTGAAACTTTTGCGCACTTTGATGCCAGTATCGAGTGGCTATTGAATGAACCGCAAACCGATGAGCAATTAGAAGAGGCCATCTTAGGTATCATCTCAGGAATGGATAAGCCAGGCTCTCCAGCAGGGGAGGCGGTTAAAGCCTGCTTTGCAGATTTGCATCATCGCGGCGTCGACTGGCAGCGTAAAATGCGTGCCTCAATATTGGCCGTGACCGTGGCAGACTTGCAGCGCGTCGCCAAGCAATATCTACAAGGGCAAAAGCACGTACGTGCAGTACTCGCGCCTTATGATAAAGAAGTAGCGGTAAAAGAGCTTGGCTTTAACGTTTGTAAAATTAAAAGTTAATAAGTGATAGCCAAAGCTAAAGTGTAGATAGTAAAAGAGCAGATAATACTAAAGTATTGTCTGCTTTTATTTTTGTTTTAAACAATCTATGCTGTAGCGGTTTAGCCGTCGCTAGTTATTATCTTAAACATCGCGGTTATTACTATATTTTGACATTATGGGCGTTAGTTGGTCACAGCTTAGCGGTGATGGCTTTTATAAAATTATAGCATTATTAGCTTTTGTAGCTTTTCTTGTCAACTATGCCGTGGTCTTTTACAACCTTTGGTGGATGCAGAAATTATGGAAAAAATAAATAATAAAATGGGCTTTCGTAAAGCTATTAGCCGCGCAGCTGTGCCGTTATCTTCATTAACGATATCGATGCTATTGGCGCTATTTGTTGTAGGCTGTGATAGCTCAAGCTCAACTATAGAAGATGATGTTACTGTAGAAGAGGAGACAGTAGATTCACTGAATTATCTACAAAAGCAATTTACGCCAGCTGATGACTCAAAGGCTACAGTAGAAGGCATTCAAAGTTTAGCTACTGCAAATAATGACTTTGCCATTAAGATGTATCAACAGCTCAATCAAGATAAGCCTGTGGATAATCTCGTATTCTCTCCTTATAGTATCTCCTCAGCCATGATGCTCGGCTATATCGGTGCCAGTGGGCTCACTTATGATGAGATTAAGCAAGTCTTCAGCTATCCAGAAGTGGATAAGATGCTACCTAATGCAGCAAGGTTATACAATCAGCTAAACCGTCCTAGCGCAAACTATAGCTTGTCTAGTGTTAATGAGCTATGGATTCAAAAGGGATTAAGCCTTAACTCAAATTATTTAGATAATATAAGCCGATATCTAGCTGGCAATGTCGGATCACTTGATTTCGCTAATGATCCTGATTTGGCTATACAAACCATCAACCAGTCCATTGCTAAACAGACTAATAATCTTATACCAAGGATACTATCAAAAGACGATATCAGTAAATCAACGCGTACCGTCTTGACCAACGCGCTTTATTTTAAAGGCGCTTGGGCAAATGAGTTTTATGATGGATTTACTGAGCCCATGCCGTTTCGTACTTTTGAGCAGGCGAATAATGCTAATAGCGAATCGGTAGTAAATATGATGCATCAAAATGCATGGTTTGGTTATATCGAGGATGAGCAAGCACAGATCCTTGATATGCCATACGCTGGCGATGAAATAGCTATGATAGTGATACTACCCAAAGAGACAAGTAAAAAAGCATTTCAACAATTGATTGATTTGCTGTCAGCTAAAAAAATTACAGCGTGGCAAACACAGTTTTCTGATAAAGATATTGATCTATATTTGCCCAAGTTTAAAATGGATATAAAAAATGCCGCCATGGCTGATACACTTATAAGTATGGGGATGCCAAGCGCTTTTACAGATGGCGCTGACTTCTCAGAATTTAGTAAAGACTTTAAACTCCAGTTTAATAAGGTGATTCATCAAGCAGTAATAGAGGTAGATGAGATTGGAACAGAAGCCACAGCAGCGACAGTCATTGAGATGATTGCGGACGCTTCGGAGGAGGAAGAGCCGATAATTCCTATTGAATTCAAAGCGGATCATCCGTTTATTTATACTATTTATCATAAGCCGACCGGTACCATTTTATTTATGGGACAAATGGTGAAAACAACAGATTAAATTAATTTTATAACACTCAAAGCTATATTCATATTTAAAAGCTGCCACTTTAAAAATGGCAGCTTTTATTGTGCATTCACTATGATTAACTACTTTCTAATTAAGTAATTGGCGACTGCTTTATAGGCAGGTAAAGAAGTCGGGTCTATTTTGCCGTTACTGGCATCTGGGTATGACGCAAAACGCACAATGACCATATCGGCTGCTGGATCGACATAGACAGTTTGACCGTGGACGCCGCGTGCTGCATAGATGGGCGTGGGGTTATTAAATAACCACCACATGCTTGTGTAGCTGCCGTTAGTCAGCTGCTTATAATCGGCTTTCGCAAAAGCCTCTTTATCGCCACCCGCTTCGATATTATCAACGACCGCAGCTGGGAATAAGCGCTCACCATTAATCTCACCTTTATTGAGCATCAAGCTACCAATGCGTGCCATATCATGCAAACCTGCACTAAGACCGCCGCCAGCAAACGGCGTACCTTTAGCATCGACCGTCATATAGGCGCTTTGTTCAGCGCCGATTTTTTGCCAGATGCGTTCAGAGAGTAATGCATTCACCGCTTTACCAGTCGTACGCGAAATAATCCAACCTAGCGCGTCGCTATTAATGGTTCGATAGTTGAATGCTTCCCCATGTTCGCCGTTCTTCTTAACTGTTTGCAGGTACTCAAAGTAACCATTGGGTCCTTTATAGTCTTTCGGTTTTGGTAGTGGGCTTGCCGCTTCTGAATACTTCCAGATATCGGCATTAGGATCAGCATAGTCTTCGCTATAATCTAGCGCTGTGGTCATGTCCATGACTTGGCGTACGGTTGCATCACCAAAGCCACTGTTCTTGAGCTCTGGAATGATAGAGGACACCAAAGCTTTATCGTCAAGCTTACCTTCGGTCACGAGGATTTCTGCTAACAGCCCAGTCATTGATTTGGTCATCGACATCGCCGCATGATTGCCCAGCTCATTGAGGCAGCCGTTTTGGCGCTCGTATACCACCTTGCCATGATGCATGACCATAATGCCGTCAGTATAATTGGCATCCAGTGATTGCTTCCACGTCATTAGGCGCTTACTGTTAGTAGGCATAAAGGTGATGGCATCGATATTTTTATCTAACTCATAGCTGAGCTTGGAAGGCGCGCCGATACCGCGACTGACGTCAGTGGTAGGCATCAACTCACGGATATGACAGACCGTCCAACGCAGCTTGGGAAAACTAAAAAAATTAGAGGAAAGTTGAGTAATCAGTTTATCGGCAGGCGGCGGAAAACCTTGCATCCAGCCAAGCGTTTGTGGGTCGGATTGTTTGGCGGTTAACCGTGCATCTTCCGCATGGCTGGTGATACTTATACTGGTTAGAGTCATGGCGATGGTCAGCGGTAATAGAGGTAAAGAGCGTTGCAATAAAGTCAGCATAATATTCTCGCAAGTCGGCTTAAACGATTAACTTCAGACAATAAAAAACCATTGATAAGTGGCTATATTCAAAACTTAGCATAAGACTTATCAATGGTTTTTACCAACCACTTTTGTAAAGCAATTGATTTTTTTATAAGGTTATTTTTTATAACGTTATGTTTATAACTCTATTCTTTATATGCTTAGGGTTAGTAGCGCTTGATCGCTTGGTCTTTACCGATGATATCCTGATGAATAGGGAAATTTTCATGGTTATCGTATTGCTTGCGGTCAGCAAAGTAACTTTTTAGGGTACGACGTACCGCTTCAAAGGCAAGTTTGTCCCATGGAATATCTTCTTCAGTAAATAACGCACAATCAAGACTTTCAGAGCCGATGCCATAAGCACCGTCTTTTAGCTCAGTGATATAGATGCTATAGATTTGCCCGATATCAGGAATATCATATAAGCAATATAAATGCGGATTGATGACGACCGCTTCTGCTTCTTCAAAACTTTCACGAGCGGCCCCTTCTGCCATGGTTTCGCCATTTTCCATAAAGCCAGCTGGCAGTGTCCATAAGCCATACTGTGGCTCGATCGCGCGGCGACATAGCAGTACCCGATGCTTATGCACAACGAGTGAGCCACAAATCACTTTTGGATTTTCATAGTGAATATAGTGGCAATTGGGGCATACCAAGCGTGGGATATTATCCGTGGCTGGTATTTTGCGTTCCGCTTCATGACCGCATTGTAAACAATAGCGCATATCAACTGCCTTATTTAATGATAAATCTACATGATAAATAGAAATGAGAAAAAGGATTGTCGTTCTTTGAAAAATTATGATTCTTATTTTATAAAATAGTATGACTTTAGCTTATCAGATGTTATGTGATCATAGCTGTTAATCCTAAGATAACACAAATTCTCATCACACTGGCAGTGATAATAACAAGCACACAGGTTTGCGCAACTGCTTACGGCTACGGTTGCTATTAATGAATGCATCAGCAGGCAAAGCAGGACAGTCACATAAAGTATATGCAGTCACGATAAGATTGCGCTAGGCTAGACTCACGCTAACTATTGAATGATAGCTTTACCAACAACAAGAGTAATGGCTTCCGCGACTGGTGTTGCTCTAAGTAAGGGTAACCAGCAAAGCGCGCGCATCTATCAGAGTAGGGGATATTAAAAAATGCCACTTTACGTCGCCAAGCATAACGATGAATGAATGGAAACCAACATGTAGTAGATGCGATACGCGTAGCAATAACTCTGGCGCAAGCGTTGTACACATTGCGAGAGATAAGCTCCACCATCCGATGCTTAATTCTAATAAAAATATAGGGCAATAATCATGTTACTTCCCCCGCAGTCGCTACGTTTTGATGAGTTTTCAGTCGCTGTGCCGGACTTTATTCGTTATCCCACTATTAGAACGCTGGCGGAACGGGTGCAGCATGAGACCTTAAATGCCGTTACCAGTCCTGCGCTGTATGATGCGAGCACTTCTCGTAGCACTCGCATTCTAGATAGCTTGTATCAAACACCCATTGCCGATGCCTCGGTATTGGTTGCCATTACCCATGAACGCCATCCAAAGCTGCTACTGACACGCCGCGCTGCGCACATGAACAGCCATGCTGGCGAGGTCTCTTGCGTTGGTGGTAAACATGACGCAGGCGACGGTAATAATGTCGTCACCGCTTTGCGTGAAGCCTGTGAAGAGACGGCACTACCACCTAATAAAGTCCAGCTAATTGGTCAATTGCCCATTCAAACCTCTAAAAGTGGTATGAGTGTGCGTCCTATTGTGGCGCTGATTGCGCCAGATTTACTATTGGTACCTGAGCTTGGCGAAATCTCGCGCATTTTTTGGGCAGATTTTGAAACCTTGCTGACTCAGCCTACTGTCGAGTATGCGGTAGAATATGCAATGCAAGATAAGATCGCGACTATTCTCACGCCTAGCTGGCAAGTGGATGGTGAAACGGTTTGGGGTCTGACAGGACGAGTCATTGCCAGTCTGCTAGAAACAGGCTTTGATCGGCAGCTTGAGTGGTATTATCGTATCCAAAATACGCGTAATTAATCCGTAAGGCGGCTAACGGCTAACGGCTGACGTCTAAACGTTATTCGTTTTATTTTAGCTACTATGCTTTATTTATAATCTCTTACTTATAATATTCGTCATTTTTCTTTAGCCACCAGTTCATATTATCTTGGCGTTTGGCACGGAAAGCTTCTAATTTTTCAGCTATCGTTTGATTGTGTTGGCGTGCCGTATCGAGAGTAAAAAGAATCGGCACCGATGATAAGACACCAAAGCGGATTTTTGATTTTGGCAAATCCAGCCCATCGCCGATATCATCGCCGACCAAAGTACGGGTCACGCTAGCATTGACCATCTCAACGAAACGCCCCCGCCGATTGTCTTCGCCCATCAGCTGACGTGGCAAATCATGCAGAGCCTTTGCTAATGGTTGCCCCATTTTAAAATCAAGTTGCTGAATTGATAAATAGGTATAAAGCCATTCCCAACAGGCGGTTTCATCTTTTGGCAGGCGATCTAAGTCAACCCCCATCCAATAACTGGCAAGATTCCATAGATGCAGAATACCTGACGCTTCTTCAGTGCTGATGCGTGCGCCAAGCAGCCGTAACCCGCGCATAATCAACAATGAAAATTGCAAATGAGTAGCAATCATATCGGTTTGATTGATAGGAAGACCCCAATAATCAGTATTCCAGCTGCCATCTGGGTTGTGATGTTGGTCGGCATTTCGTATGACGCCTTTAGCAGCATTGCCTTTACCTTTGAGCAAGTTTTGCCGTACTAGGGTATGAATTTGCCGCACCTTGATTGATTGCCGCCAACCTTCTGAGCCAATCGCCAATACTTGATCGATAGACTGACGTTGATTACGCGCGCTTGTATTTGGCTTGTGTAATGGGGGATGTTCAGAGACGGCTAGGATATAAGCGTAAGTACGCATCAGGCGCGGTAGGGCATCGTGCATCAATGCGCCTGTCTGAATGAGCGGCAGGGAGAGGGCAGGAATGCTGTAGCCTGCCATCAGGGCGACATTACGTAATAGCCAAATCAGCATCAGCGGATAGCGTCGATAGGCAACCGCACCGATTTGGGCAAGCTTGGGATCGAACCAAGTGGGATGATGGCTAAATTGTTCAGCTAAGGCGTTAAATGCAGGGTTATTTGTGAGATTAGCATCGAATTTACTGCTACTGCTACTGCTACTGCTACTGCTACTGTCGCTGATAATAAGTTGCTGTAAAGGCTTTGCAAAACGAATGCCGTCAGCGGCCAATGTATCTGCCAGTGAATCGCCAATATCGTAGCCTGCGACTATTTCATTTAATAAATCTTGCGAGATAACGAAGTCTTTTGGCAATAAATAACGCTTGATGCGCTTTAATACTTGCAAGTCGCTATGGTCATCAATCGCGGTCGTCCGTCCGTGACGCTGATAAGGTTTTATTAAGGGTTGTTGGTGATTCAAAGTAGCAGCCGTCTGTTTATCAGTTATGTTGATTGAATCCATATTTATCAAATGCCTTCTTACCAAATGCCTTCTTACCAAATATTTTCCTATTAGATTATTTCACAAGGCCAATAGTATTAATAGCTATTTGACTGGTTTAGAGCTTCTAATTGTCTTTGCGTGGTGTTCATACGGTGCTTGGCTTTACGCAGCTCGTCGGCTAATGATAGTAGACGCGCGCGTGCTTCTTTTTCATTAGCAAAGTTTAACATCGCCCCACTTTCTAGCTTATCAAACTCTTCTTGGTAGGTTTCTATGAGGCGCTTGTCTTTGTCTAACTGACTGTCTAATGCATAATAGTCTAAGCCTTTTTGATTAGCAGTTTGCAGTGTGTTCGCCAAGGTTAAGGGGCAAACATTATTGAGCTGACGTCCGCGCCGACCGACATTGTAAGCATTACTGGTCGTGCAGTATTGCTTAAGACCCAGCTGGCGACCGCGCTCCCATGCCAGATAGTTGGGGGCAACACTGGCCTTGGCACAGGCTTTGGCATGTGATGCAAGGCGGTCTGATGGGTAACCTGCCACGCCATCATTGTAGCCAATAGCCTGCCAGTCACCAACGAGGCACTCCTGCTTAGAGAGCGTGGCACAGCTTGATAGTAAAACAATGCTACCAAGGAGCGCCAAGCTTAACGAAGGCCGCAGTACAAACTGTCGCATGATTCTCTCTTCTATGGCTATTGATGCAAGTGCTGATATGGCTAATGAAAAATACTTTTAATGAACCATGCTCGGCTGCCAAAGTACGTGAACTATAAAATCATAAGCCACCGATAAGCTAAATCGCCTTTAGGTGGCTTATCTTCTTATTAATGAGGGCGAGTCAGATCGACTGAGGTGCCGCTTACATTGTCTTTCAAGCTGACTTTGAGCATGAGGTAACCTGCGATACCAGAGACGATTGAGCCCATAATAATACCTAAGCGCTCATCAAATAAGGCTGTTTCACCAGCAAATGCCAGACCGCCAATGAACAGACTCATGGTAAAACCAACACCACAGAGTAAGGCTGCACCGTAAATCTGCTTATAGTTCATGCCTCTTGGCATGGTTGAGATACCAAGCTTAAAGATTAACCAGCACATGATCATCACACCCAGTTGCTTACCGATGAATAGACCGGCCGCAATACCAAGCGGTACTGAATGGAACAGCTCAGCGAAGCCTGCACCTTTGAGAGATATGCCTGAGTTAGCAAATGCGAATAATGGCAAGATACCGAAGGCAACGGTGTTATGTAAATCGTGCTCTAGCTCTTCTAGTGGTGAGTGCTCAGGATCAGTACGGTCAAACATAGGAATAAATAGTGCTAAGACCACGCCAGCCAAGGTGGCATGGATGCCGGACTTGAGTACCGCAATCCACATGATCACACCGATCAGCAGATAAGGCGTGATGCTGGTGACGTTGCGACGATTAAGAAGGTATAAGAAAGGTAGACATAGACCTGCCACTGCCAATGACTCTAATGACAAATCACTGGTATAAAATAAAGCGATGATTAAAATGGCGCCAATATCATCAAAAATAGCAATCGATACTAAAAATACTTTTAAAGAGTTGGGGACGCGGTTGCCTAATAAGCTCAAAATACCTAGGGCAAAAGCAATATCAGTCGCGGCTGGAATCGCCCATCCTTTCCAAAACTCAGGCTCGTTATAGTTAAAAAGTAGATAGACAATCGCTGGCATAATCATGCCACCGAGCGCCGCACCAGCTGGCAAGATGATTTGCTTAACATTAGACAGCTCACCGATCAACACTTCACGCTTTAGCTCAAGTCCCACTAAAAAAAAGAAAATCGCCATTAAACCGTCATTGATCCAGTGATGAGCGTCTTTAGCGATAGCGAACTCACCGATTTGAATGGCAACGGGTGCGTGAATAAAGCCCTCATACCACACATTAAGAGGGGAGTTGGCAATAATCATTGCAGCAATGGCAGCCAATGCTAGGACGATACCGCCCGCTGCCTCAAATTCAAAAAATGCTTTAATCCTGCGTATTGCCATATCATCCTCATTTGCTAAACACGAATTACAAATTAATCCAATAACCTCAAATATCTATGACACGACTCATAAAGACATGATAGACAGCAACAGTTTCTCATACTCTTATTGATATAGACAACAAAATACGTCAACCAAAAGTTATAAGTGCCGCCTGTCACATTAATAATAGCGATATTATAAAGTCGATAGAGCAGACAAAAGCCTTATAAGTCGTTACATACTTTTAATCAATCGCTGCTTATTTTAGATACTTATTAAGCCGTTAGACAAATCTAGCAGACTTTTTTACGTTTTTGGCTTTTTTTAGCGTTTTATCTTTATAATGATTGGCATTTTGTGATGTTCTGTCACAGCTTTAATACATATCAGCAGTACTATCAGCTAATGAATAGCAAAGTTGATAGCAACATTGCTACTAATATTTTATTTCCTGTTCTTAAAGCCAGTTTTTAGGACTTCCTCATTTTCCATCATAAAATTTACAGGTCAGCGTCATGGACTTATCGCTTTCGTTAGAGGTTATATTAATGCTTACCGCTGTGGCAGCGTTGGCAGGCTTTATTGATGCTATCGCTGGTGGTGGCGGTTTATTGACCATCCCCGCCATGTTACTCGCCAATATCCCACCAGTGCTAACGCTCGGTACCAATAAGCTACAAGCCGCTTCAGGTGCGCTAGCAGCCTCTATTACGATGATTAGAAAAGGGGTGGTCAAACCGCAACGTATCAAAGTAGCTATTGTTGGCGCTTTTATCGGTTCTGTTCTTGGCACTATCGCTGTACAGATGTCGCCGCCAGATCTGCTTGAGACACTGATTCCGTTTTTGATTGCGGCTATCGGGATTTATACCTTGTTTGCGCCTCGACTTGGCGAAGTAGAAGCTGCGCCGCGTATCTCAGAAGGCAAATGGCAAAAAGTGGTTGCACCATTAATTGGTTTTTATGATGGTTATATTGGACCAGGCACAGGGATGTTTTTTGCGCTCGGCAACGTGGCGTTGCGCGGTCGGCAAATTATCGAAGCAACAGGTGCAGCAAAGGTATTGAATCTATCGACCAATATTGGCTCGTTAATATTCTTTATTTTGGGCGGTAATGTCTTGTGGAAAGTAGGGCTTGCCATGATGGTGGGACAAACGATAGGCGCGTATTTTGGCTCTCATATGGTGGTCAAGGGCGGTAGTAAGCTGATTCGTCCGATGATTGTAGTGGTATGCTTGGCGATGGTAACCAAATACGTTTTTGGTTGATTGTTGTTCATCAAGTAAATGTATTTAGCAAAGAAAAAAACCTCAGCCAATATGACTGAGGTTTTTTATGTATCGTGAATAAATTATCAAAATCTATTCAATGCGAGTGCCTAGCGGCGACGATCGATATCATCGTACTCACTGCCCATGATCCCATCACTAAAGACTTCAGAGAATTCACGCTCATTGTCTTCATCAATGTGACCATCAAACACGTCTTTTGCGCCAGCGTTAGGATCGTTATAAATAGCCAAATCCATTTTGCCTTCTGATTTTGCCACAATAGCCGTCACAGCAGCATCGCCACCGACGTTCACTGCGGTACGTAACATATCAAGGATACGATCCACACCTAAGATAAGACCGATGCCTTCGATAGGTAGACCGACTTGGGCAAATACCATTGATAGCATAATCAGACCAACACCCGGTACACCAGCGGTACCGACGGAAGCCAAAACGGACATTAGAATGACAGTTAGATACTCAGTCACGCCCAAGTCAATACCATAAATATTGGCAATGAAAATGGTCGCCGTGCCCTGCATGATGGCGGTACCATCCATGTTGATGGTCGCACCAAATGGAACAGTAAATGAAGCAACTGAGTTATTGACACCCATGCGCTTGGTTACCGTACGCAAGGTAATAGGAATCGTCGCGTTCGAGCTTGACGTACTAAAAGCAAAAATCTGAACTTCGCGCATTTTTGCCAAAAAGGTTTTGATGGATAAGCCTGAAGAGACTTTGAGTACAATCATCATAGTGACAAAGAAATGGAATGCCAATGAGCCGACCAATACCGCCACATAACCGAGCAGTGACCAAATCAAGTCTAAACCCAGCTCTGCCATTGCTTTGGTCAATAGCGCAAATACACCATAAGGCGCAAGATTCATAATGATGGTCACCATTTTTAAGATGACTTCATTGATTAATTCTAAGCTCTGCACTAAGCCTTTGGCAGGTTTACCCACCATCAAGATACTAACACCGATCAAAATAGCAAAGAAAATAATCGATAACATATCACCATTTGCCATCGCGCTGATGGGGTTTGATGGGATAATATTAGAGAACACATCTAGCAGTGGTGGTGCTGAAGCTGCTTCAAATGCCGCTTCGGTTTCGATATTCATGCCTTTACCGATACCAAATAGCACGCCAAGCCCAATCGCTGTTGCGATAGCCAGAGCTGTTGTCATCATATAAATAAGAAATGTCTTGGTGCCGATGCGACCAAGCAAACGAATATCCCCAATACCGCAAACACCGCAAATCAGTGAGATCAGCACCAAAGGCACGACTAGCATTTTGAGCGAGTTGACAAATAGCTTGCCGACAATGGCGAGGAAGCCATTGGTAATGTACGTATGAATGAAACCGCCTTCAGCGTTCAGTCCTGAATAGTTTATAAACAATCCCAGTATGATACCGAGTACCATAGCGACAATAATCTTGCCGGTCAGTCCCATATTTTTCCACATAACTTATATCCTTTGTGTACGTGCCCCAGTAGCGAATAGATAGGCTGCTCACATCAATGTGATTGTTGCCATTATTATCACCGCTCTTGCTACGTCTATTAAATTCTTTCAACTTCCACTTAGTGTCACGTTTTCGGGGCACAATATAAAATAATTGTTAAGGATACTGCAACGTTTTTTTATGACTAAGGTAATATAAATCAATAGTTAAGTTATCTGCGCCGAATTTTTCGCGAGTAAAGTAGGTAAATGACAAGGCATATTGACCAATATTAAGGCGTGTTGAACATTCAAAAATAGATACGGCTGATCGCCAAAACTGTTCTAGACAAAGCATAAAATGACGGTAATGCTCATGCCTTAATTAGTTTTATAACATATTTTTTATATGGAGCTGGGAGAATTTAGTATTATTTCCAATATTAATAGAGGGAGACAGGGCTGTTTTTTGCCATTTCATTGTTAAAAGTAGACGCTTAGAATGACTAAACTGACTATTTTTAATGTTGAGCTGCCTAAAAAACAGTCTCTGTCAGTGCCATGGTTGAATCATCAAACACGCCTTAATGGTTAAAAATGGAGATTCATAACTAAAAAAAGACTGCTCAAATGGGGCAGTCTTTTCTAAGTGAATGGTCAGAATGTATCGTGCAAGGCTTCTATAGTCATTCCACTATAAAAGTATTACTGCGTTAACCTCGCTTGAAGTATTAAATATACATCTACACTCGGTTGCCTTGTACTACTTTTAAATTGAATCGACTATAGCAGCCTTAACATCTATTATTTTTTAAATATTTTAAGCCTGATTCTTTTGTGTCTTGTTATTTCAAAGCTTGTTATTTAAAAGCCTATTGTTTCAAAGCTTGTCATTTTAAGAATTATCAAAGCTTTTTATTTTAGACTTTGTCACTTTCATCACGGCGTAGACCATCCTGCCATTTAGAATCAGTAGCGGCAGGTTTGTCTATATCATTCTTCACATTTTCTGCATCTTCAGATATTTCAGAACGCTCTAGGTCGTCAGCATTATGTTGATTCAGACGATGGTTGTTACTCATGCGTTCACTTAAGTGTGACTCTGCGTCACGGTGGCGATGATCTAGTGCTTCCACCTCAGGCTCAGACTCATCAAAATCGGTCTGTGCACGTACCTCCTCAATGGTATCTTGCTCTTTAACCATTTCTACATCACCGTCACTCTCATAACCATGATTGGGGTTGGCATCGCCAGTTGGTTTGTCTGTATTGACGGGCGTACCCAAATCATTAGAGTCGACATCATTTTCAGCTGTCATGTTTGTCGCAATGCCGTTTCTAGCTTGCGCGTCATTTTTTAATTGTGCATAGTCCGTCAGTTGCTGTACAGCATTATCAAGGCTGTGTGGATTGGTGCGCTCTTGAGCGTGAAATAAATGTTTATCGAACACGTCAGTCAATAATGAGTCAAAGCGTATGGCGTTGTACTGAATAAGCACTTCAGCTTCTTCTTCGGTAATATCGCCGTTTTGGCTGGCATATACCACATGATCTTCAAAAGTAAGCCCTTCAAAACTGTCTTTGTGTTCAGCCTTTTTAAACCTCTGCCATAATGGCTCGATGCTCAGTAGCGTTTGATAAGCGTGTTCCATACGTCCAGTGACATCATCGGCTTCAGTATTATAATAGACCATGGTTTTGAGGTAATCACGGAACGGGTTGGCTTCAAAGTCATCCATAAAAGCATCGCCCAGCTTGCGTTTGAGCTCATCGCTTGGCGGCGTAAAGATAGAGCCGCTGGGGAAAGTCACAAAACTGACCAAACTGGCCGCCATACGATTAGGGAAGTTTGCAAAAAAGGCTTCAAAAGCTTCTTGAATGGTATATAAGCTATTTTGTAAGGCAACCTCAGCATGCAAGCGTTCGGACGTTGATTTAGTACCATGCTCATAAAACTGCAAAATAGCAGTGCTAATGAATAAATGGCTATGAATATCAGCTAAGCGTCCAGACAGCATCTCTTTACGTTTTAAGTCACCAGCGAGCAACCCTAACGCCATATCAGCCGTTAAGGCAAAGCTTGCGCTCAGGCGGTTGATGTGTTTGTAGTATGGACGAGTAAAGCTGTCTGCGAAGCTTGGTGCATGATTACTGCCACCGACATAACCTGCGACAAATGCCTTTGCGCCGCGATTAAAGGTATAACCCAAATGTTTAAAAAACAGTGTGTCGAACTGTTTGAGTGCGCCTTCTTTATCTTCGCTTTGCAGCAATTGCAGCTCATCAAAGAGATAAGGATGGCAACGCATCGCGCCTTGACCAAATATCATGAGCGAGCGCGTCAAGATATTTGCGCCTTCAACCGTGATAGATACTGGAATGGCTTGATAAGGCGTCGCCAAAAAGTTACGTGGACCCATCTGTACCGCGCGACCACCAACCACATCCATACCGTCGTTAACCACACTGCGCATGGTTTCAGTCGCATAATATTTTGCCATTGCCGTCATCACTGATGGTGTGCCGCCTTGGTTCAGACCGCAGGTGACGAGGTGACGAAATGCCTCTAGCATATAAGTGTTACTGGCCATGCGGCTGGTGGCGTCTTGGACGCCTTCAAACTTGCCAACAGAGATTTTAAACTGTTCGCGTACTTTGGCAAAAGCACCGACAGACAGATACGTCATTTCACTGGCTGAGGTTGATAAAGCTGGTAAAGAGATGCCGCGACCAACGCCCAAGCACTCCATCAGCATACGCCAACCGCGACCCGCATTTTCGACGCCACCGATGATGTAATCTAGTGGAATAAAGACGTCTTTACCATCGACTGTACCATTCATAAATGGCGAGCCAATTGGATTATGGCGTGGTCCTATGATGACACCTTCATGGCTGGCAGGCACAAGCGCACAAGTGATACCGTAATCGGTCTTATCAGGATTGCCAAGCAAACCTTCAGGATCGTGCATCTTGAATGCTAACCCCACGACCGTGGCGATAGGTGCGAGGGTAATCCAGCGCTTAGAAAAGTTCATACGCAAACCGAGCACTTGCTCTCCCTCATGCCCACCATAACAAACCACCCCTGTATCTGGAATCGCACCAGCATCGGAGCCAGCTTCTGGGCCCGTCAAACCAAAGCAAGGCACCTCGTCACCTTTGGCAAGACCGGGTAGCCAACGCTGTTTTTGTTCGTCCGTACCATAATGCATCAACAGCTCACCAGGGCCGAGCGAGTTTGGCACCATACAGGTAACCGCAGCGGTTGGCGAGCGTGAAGCGATTTTACTCATGATACGGCTTTGTGCATAAGAGCTAAAATCTAAACCGCCAAACTCTTTTGGAATGATTAAGCCTAAAAATCCATTGGCTTTGATAAATTGCCACGCTTCAGGCGACAGCTCTTTGTCTTCATGCTGAATTTTCCATTCATCAAGCATGGCGCATAGTACTTCTACTTCATTATCAATAAAGCTTTGCTCTTCTGCCGACAGCTCTGGATAGGGATATTGAGCAAAAGTATCCCAGTCGGGATTGCCCATAAACAGCTCTTTTTCCCACCAGCTGGTACCCGCATCCAGTGCTTCGCGCTCGGTATCGCTCATGCTCGGCATTGCCCCGCCCAAAGTCTTGTAAACAGGTCTGGTAATCAGTGACTGACGAATAGGAGCGACGAGCAAAACGATGCAAAGTAAAGCGATTGGTATGCCCAAAATAAGCGACCAAGGACTGATAAAGGCGGTGACAAGGACGGTAACTAGGGCAACGATACTGCCTGTGACTCGTGATAGGGACAATAAAAAGATGGCCAAAACCATGGCTAATTGAATAATGATTGCCAAAATAAATAAGCCAATTGCCATGACTGTCTCCTTTTATAACGCTAAACCAAAAGCGCGAAAAATGTATGTGTATTAAAGTATTTGAATAAATCTTGTTGTTATTTTTGCTGATGTTTAAGGGTCTGGTGACCAAATTAAACCAATGAGCCGTTATGGATTTTGTAGCATATTTTATGATTAATTTTAATTTGTTGAGCATTTTACAAAAGTGGCTTTGATAACTACCTAACCAGTGACAGACAAATAAAAGACAAATTTAGCCATCAATATGAAACAGTTGCCGATAACTATCAATAGCTAAAATGCTACGCTGTGTCGATTATATGTATCAAGATTTTCTCATATAGGCAAAAATAACAGTCGTAATCAGTTATCCAAAGGGCGCTAAGCAGCTTTCGGCATAAGATAATGTCTCATTGCGTCCAACAATGATATGGTCTACCAAGGATAAATCGATTAAATCGCAGGCTTTCTTTAGCTCGTAAGTTAATAAGTTGTCTGCCGTTGAAGGGGTCGCATCGGTATGCGGATGATTGTGTGCGACGATGAGTTGGCTGGCGGCGTGACTCAAGGCATGACGTAGAACGTGTTTGATACAGACGGAGCAAGAGGAGATGCCGCCAGTAAATAGTATCTCAAAATTAATGAGATTTAACGCATTGTCTAAGCAAAGTACCGCAAAGACTTCGCGATGCTCCCCGCGCAGCTGAGTGCTGATATAGTCTTTGACCATTTGCGAGCGCCCAAGTGCGTGACCAGTTTTAAGCTGACTGTCCAAATAACGCGTGCCCATCTCAAGTGAGGCCAATATCTGCGCGTATTTGGCAGGACCAATACCATGACAAGCCAGTACATCCTCTTGCGGCGCCGCCAATAATTCTGCCAAGCTACCAAATTGCTCGATCAAATGACGCGCCAATTCGATAGCTGACTGTGACTGCGTGCCTGTACGCAGAAATATCGCTAATATCTCGGCATCAGATAAATGAGCTGCCCCAAATTTTAGTAGTTTTTCACGTGGTCTATCATCTTCATGCCAGTCTTTAATCGCCATTGTCACTCCTTGAGAATGGATTGCTGTCAGATATATTGAGTAAATACGGAAATTCTTACCCAACTTATCTCATAATTGTTACTATAAGCGCAATTTTATCTTTCAACTTTTTATTGATGCCATGCTTATGTCCAATATTGTGCTTGCTATCACTGGCGGTATCGCCGCTTATAAATCTGCTATCTTTGCCCGCCTATTAATCAAGGCAGGCTTTGAGGTGCGTGTCATTATGACCACAGGGGCACAAGCTTTTATTACGCCACTGACCCTGCAAGCTTTGACTGGCAATGAGGTGCATATCTCATTACTCGATGAAAAAGCAGAAGCCGGGATGGGGCATATCGAATTGGCGAAATGGGCAGATTTAATCATCATTGCGCCAGCCTCTGCAAATACGCTTGCGCGTCTCGCGATGGGCATGGCTGATGATTTATTGACAACCGTATGCCTTGCAACGGCGGCACCAGTCATCATTGCGCCAGCCATGAATCAGCAGATGTGGGCGCACCCTGCGGTCAATCTCAATGTCCAAACCCTGCGCGATATGAATTATCAGATTATTCAACCTGCTAGCGGTGAGCAAGCCTGCGGTGATCTGGGAGCAGGGCGTTTGCCTGAACCTGATCAGCTATTGGCAGAAGTATTATTATTTAACGCCATGCAAACCACGCCGCAATTATTGGCCGGTAAACGAGTGGTGATTACTGCAGGACCGACGGTAGAAGCTATCGATCCGGTGCGTTACTTGTCCAATCACTCTACTGGCAAGATGGGATTTGCATTAGCACGTGCTTGCGTGGCTGCTGGTGCAGACGTTATTTTGATTGCGGGTGGCAAAGTGGCACTGCCGACACCGCTGAATGTCACGCGCATTGATGTATTGTCGGCTAAAGAGATGCTGATAGCAGCCCAGCAGTGCGTGGATGGTACGCACAGTGCGCTACGGTATGTGCCTGAAGATGAGCACGACCATTCTCACGATCACGACCATAGCCATCAACATGAACATCATGGCGAGTGTGATTGTGGCGATGATCATAGCCACAGTCATAACCACAGCCATGATATTGATGATGAGGAGCATGCTCATAGCGAGAATCAAAATGTAATGGCGGATATCTTTATTGCCACGGCGGCTGTCGCTGATTATCGTACTGAAGAAGCTGCCCCGCAAAAAATTAAAAAAACCCAAGATGCTATGACGCTGAGTTTGGTCAAAAATCCTGATATCTTAGCGACGATTTCGCTTGCGCATCCAGCGCTGTTTGTCGTTGGTTTTGCGGCAGAAACGCAAGATATCGAGCGCTATGCTCGTGGCAAACTGGTGTCTAAAGATTTAGATTTGATCGCTTGTAATGATGTTTC
>NZ_DKHR01000023.1:0-53841 GCF_002453835.1 Psychrobacter sp. UBA6739 | reverse complement strand
GAGCAGTTGGCTGGCATCATTGGTGAGACAATATGGCAACGCCACAATGGTCACAATGCCTAGTTATGTCACTATTAATCCAGATATTAGGTCTTAATGTTTATGCCTAATATGATGGATAGCGATAGCACCCAGACGTTGTTATTGATGGTAATCTTTGCGCTGGCATCGTTGCTACACGGTATTAGTGGGCTGGGTGTGACGTTGGTGACGACCACTGCGCTTGCTAGTATCTATCCGTTACCACATGCCATTGTGTTGGTCATTTTTCCGTCATTATTGCTTAATGCCATGACTTGGCTCGCGGGTGGCGGGCGCACAATCTGGCAAAATTTCATCTATTACGGCAGGCGCTATTGGTTACTGGCGTTGACCAGCTTACTCGGTAGTATTCTAGGCGCGAAGCTCTTACTATGGGTCGATAGCGCCTATATTTTATTACTATTGGCAGCCGTTATTGGTTTTTACGTCATAAGCAGCTTGCTTGGTAAGCAACTCCGTCTACCTGCTACCAAGCCTGTGTTAATCATCGTTGGTTTTAGTGCAGGGGTGATTGGCGGCTCGACCAATGCTATGTCGACCATATTGATGATGTATCTACTGTCTGCCAGCGATGATAAAAATACCATCGCCAAAGTCGGTAACATGTGCTATTTTTTGGGTAAAATCGCCCAAATTATCGTATTACGTGAGCCTATTATGGCGCTCAGCAGTGGTGAATGGCAGCTGATTACTTTGCTCAGTGTTTTATCTATTGCCGCGCTTTTAGTTGGTATCCGCTTACGTCGTTATTTACCACAAGCACGCTTTCGTCAGCTCATTTTATTGATTCTCACGGTGCTTGGGTTGCGTGTCGGCTGGCAGGGTGTTACGGCGTTATTGTAGTAAAGAGTTCTTTTTATTCCTTATTGAAATAATACTCCCTTTAGATAAACATATATTTATCGGCTAAAATAATTTATGAATCTAGATTCCATTAGAGCCTTAGGTAGTAAACTACGGAGAAGTAATGAAGAAAGCTTAATTCTCGATGAATGGAGCATTTTTCATACTTACACAAGCTTTTTAGATGTGAATGATTTAGACCTTTACGAAGTTGCAGCAGCGCTTGTCGGTAATGACTTTGCTCCATGTATTCTACATAGAGATGGTACAACTTGGTTTAAGTCGAATGGAAGAGTATTGTTTGGCGAAACCATTTACGGAATTGAGTCAGGTAGAACTAAAGTAAACTTGATAGGACAAGATTCTGATAATATTCTTGATCAACTAAATGATTATGCTCAAGAGTCATGGTATCAATCGATTCAATTTAGAATGAATGAATTGATTGTTTTTGAAGATAGTTTTCTAACAGATTATATAAGAATATCGGTAGGACTCATCAAAGCATTTTCAGAAGAAAAACAAGTCAACTACCACCTATACCTAACAATAAAGTTATATATAAACGGCGTGATCATAGTCGAATATAGAGAAATCTCACCTCAAAAAAAGTTGCATTACGCAGATTTTATCAGCTCAGATTTAAATTTAGGCATGGTTAGTTTTGAATCTGTTGAAGTGCCATTAACCATAGTAGATTTAGGTGCTAAAGCTTATCATGAGTCTACTTTTAAATACTCATTTCACCAAAGATTAAAAATAATAGGTATAGGTAAGCGACATAGCAGAGCAGTTCAGGATGTAAAAAAGAGTGTGGAAAGTGGTGATTTTGTTTTCGAGTTAGCTGAACTGATAAATTTAGAAAATAGTCGTGAAAATTTAAGCTCTATCGCTCAAACTATTTTTTCTATAATTGGATATATAGCAAGTAATCCCAGACAAGGTCTAAGCTATATCTTTTTCGGACAAAAGAAATTAATCAAAGCTGGAAATTTTTGGAGTGGTAGGCCTTACACATTTATTACTAATTTTGAAGGGCAAAGGACATCAGCTAAAGAGAATATTGATGTTTTTGGACATAGTTTAGGGTGCATAATGGGAAGGAGCATTATACAAAAGGAGGCTAATCCCAAACAGTATTTATCCAAAGACTATAGATACTTTGATGATTACTCAATATTTCTGTCAGACTCTTTTTCATTATGTGTCTGGTCTAAACAAGGTGTTGATTCGCAGAAAGAATGGAATGATTCTAATAATGGCAGCTTAATTTATGGACAACAAGCTATAAATGAATTTTTAGAATATGGTTATATGATAAACAGAATGTTACTTCAAAAAGTAAATGACTCGAAAGATTTGAAGGCTGTTAATCAGTTAAGGAGCCAAATATTAGATTTCAAAAACTATATTAAAGACGCACCTAGGCATGGCGAGATTAGAGAGCTTATTAATGCGTCGTTAAAGGAGTATGGAGTGCCAGAGTTAGAAGCTAGAATAAATCAAAGGCTTGACTTGAGACTAGATGAGCTCAATCGTCTATATAATGTTAATAATAATTCTACGAATAGATTAATCGCTATAACATTTGGACTAATAGCTTCTTTTTCTCTATCAAATAGACTTATTGAGCCAATATGGCTTTACTTAAATTTTCCAATCAGTGATAACCAAAATGTGCAAAGTTTAGTATATATAATTTTTGCTTTTTCAATATCAGTCTTTCTAATTGCTGTTATATTAATGGTTAACAAGTATGTAGTTACTGAAAAAGGTTAGTACAAACGGTTTATTTAACGATTATATAAATTCAACACGATAGTCACGACGACACTGATCACTATCATGGTTACGATCGGGAAATAAACGCTAGTATTGCCTGATTTGTGTTTAATATCTCCTGGCATATTACCTATCCACGAAAACGCGCTTGGGAATATCAGCCAGATAACGCCTATAAGAATTAGAACAACCCCGATACCAATCAAGATTTTTGCCATATAAAAACTGCCTCGTGACGTTATTTCGCATCGCCTATTAATTCGCTAATTATTAATCCGCTAATAGTTAGTTAGCCCTATCATTAAAAAATATCTGTTGCGCCAAACGAAAGGTATTACAGTGCGCTTCAACCACATCGTCGATATCTTCTGAATAGCCACCACCCATCACGATAGCGATAGGAATTTTAGCGGCTTTTGCTTGGCGTAACACATATTCATCACGCGCTTTACAACCCTCTATCGTCAGCCCTAACTTTCCTAATTTATCAGTTGCCAGCACATCGACAGCGGATTGATAAAATATCATATCTGGTGCAACGTCGCTAATCAAACGTGGTAATGTCGCCTCTAGTGACTGCAAATACTCCGCATCGCCAGTATCATTGTCTAGCTCAATATCCAAATCTGATACTTGCTTTCGAAATGGATAGTTTTTTGCGCCATGCATGCTAAAAACAAAAACGCGCGGCTCACCTGCCATAATACTGGCATTGCCATTGCCTTGATGGACGTCTAAATCAACGACCAAAATCTTTTGCGCTTGTCCACGATTTAATAATAAATTACTCGCGATACAGACATCATTAAACACGCAAAACCCTTCGCCATGATCAGCAAACGCATGATGCGTGCCACCTGCGACATTCATCGCCGCGCCATATTGCTGCGCATATAATGCACACTCATAAGTTGCATGAGCAATATAACGTCCACGTTCTACCAGCTCAGGTGTCATTTCAAAGCCAATGGCTCGCGCTTCCTTTCGTGGTAGCGTTTGGGTTTTCAGCTGATACCAGTAGTCCGCAGTATGCGTGGTCAAAATCTCATCTTCGCTCAAACGTGCAGGGGCAAAAAAGTTGTCGGTACTGATAGTGCCTTCAGCCAATAGCCGCTCGGGAATCATGGTGTATTTTTGCATAGGAAAGCGGTGTTTTTCAGGCACAGAATATCGAAAAATATCAGAGTAAGCAATTTTTAGCATAGTGTTAGAGGATGTCTTTTTTGAAAAGTATTTTAAGGATAAATAGGTTTAAGCGCTTTGAAAGTAAGGTACAGATGAGACATTGTAAAAGCTATGGATAGCTATGGTAGTCAGTTCATTACTGCACAAATTGCGTTGGCAAAAAAAAGGTTCTAGAATCTGATTGGTGACGTAGCTCGGTCAGCAATGTCGGTAAGTCTTCCGCAGGGTTTTGATTATCGATCAAATCACTAAATATCTCATTCGCGACCGTGGTCATCGCGATGACACTTTGTAATAAATGCTCGATAGCATCATTACCGATGCCTACCGCTTCGACATCGATAGCGTGTTTGTAGCGTATCTCGCCATCATTGACATCCATTTCTAGATTGCCGATTAGCAAGTCATAATTTATTTGAGTAATCAGTAGCATCGCCGCGCTTTGATGACTCTCTGGTATTAAAAATGGCAAAATTCCATAGACTGCCAGCAGCTTGTTGTTTTCTTGCACGCGAAACAAATAGCCGCAATCGAGACTTTTATTGCGCATTCTAAGCGATAAGTGATGTGATTGCTGACGGTCATTGTTTTTGTTGCCACTGCTTTTGGGTCGATAGTGAGTATAGTGCCATTGCTTATCATTAAAGTACTGTTTCAGAAAATCGATAATGGGCGTGTCGCTAGTTTCGTGTTGACTGGCACTCGAGTTAAAGGCGTCAGTTTCTGAGTGTTCGCTATTATTTTTGACATCAGATTCAGAATCGATTTCGGTATTATCATGAGCGTCACTAGTATCCTCATCATCTGTATCACTACTATATATGTCATGAGGCTCTGTTTGCGTCATATCAATTTCATCAGCTTGCACTGCTGAACCAGTCAGTAACTGTTTGAGTTTTTGCCACAAGCTGAGTGTATTACGTTGACTCATAAGTATGGTGCTGTCAAATAAATGAATGAGATGGAAAATTGAGACAAATACATCAAGACAGTAAATTATTGAGCATTAAGTGCTAAACCTTCTTTGATATTCGGTTGCTCATAAAACGCTTGTAACATTTCACGAATATGTGCCGTCAACCACTCGCTTTCAATGGCATCGTGCACTATAGGTAATAGCGCTGTACTGAATTGAGTCATGGCCCGCTCATCAATATGAAGACTCGAAACTACTGTCGCAATAGTATCTGACTGATGATTACCATACCAAGTATCGATGCTCGCTGCCACAAGGCTGTGTAAGTAAGGCGACTGGCGCAAGCGGTTATAGCTTTGCTGAATGCTGGCCTCGATATGATCGATACTGCTGTTGTCAGGTTCATCACGCAGATAAGTCTGTAGATGACTGACAGGCTGGTCTTTGATTCGCGCCCAACCAGTGATTAATAATCGTGCGACTTCGTCATTTGATAAATGCTCTTGCGCATTGGCTTCTGCGCGGCGTGCTAAATCTTTAATATTACGATGCAAATACGCCTGCAGTTTTTCATCAAGATTTCTATTGGTCGCCTTTTCAAAAGAGCTGCGCCCAAATTTCATCAGTTTGCCAGCAGCGCCTGCTTTATCCAGCGTGGTTTCCATAAAGTCGTTAATGGCGTGATATAGCGTTTGGGTTAGCAAATCGGCAAAAGTCTCGTTGCCGACCAGGGTATGAATCAAGATATTGCGTTGCTGCTCATGGCTACCCACATAATTGGCAAGGGTTTCAACTTGAGTGTCATCCACCAGCTCAGACAGTGGCACGTTATCATTGACTGGATGATAAATAATCGTATGCAAGATATCGCGAATATCTTTACGTATCACATCAGTCATCGGTTGATTGAGTAGCCAGTCATTAATCAGCTGTTGCAAATCATCGGCACTGACATATTTATTCAATGGCTGTGCAGCAAACCATTGCCATGCCTGCATAGACAGCGGTTCAGCTTGCATGCGTAGCCATTGCTGCATAAACGCAACTTGTGCCTCGATTAAGCCATCTATGGTTAGCGCTGGCATATCTAAATTTTGGTTATCTTTTGAAGTCTGCATAGGTTTTGAGGTCATAATAATCGACAATTTGTTATACTGTGTGGGTGGGGTAAGCATAAAGTATTATGCCATGAACGTCATCTGTGTTTGTGATGAATATTGATTGCCGCTTAATAAATAATGAGAGGTTTTGATGACAGCTCTGAATACCGCCTTACTTGCGCTTGATGAGCTGACCGTTCAGCGCGGCGAAATCCCTCTATGCGAAGGGGTTGTACTCAATCTGGCAGCTGGTAGCATTTGCCATTTAATTGGTGCCAATGGTACTGGTAAGACCACTTTACTGATGCAGCTGGCTGGGTTATTGCCAGTGTTAAGCGGTGAGGTTTATTATCAAGGAGTAGCGAATTTACCTATTCAGCCTTTGTATGTGTCGCACCAGTTGGGTATACATCCAGATCTAACGGTCGCACAAAACCTGACCTTTCTGCTAAATTTATATGGGATTAGCCCAAGCGTTACTGATATTGATGATGCCCTCACTTGGGTAGGATTACAAGGCTTTGAGACGATTAGCTCAAGCCATTTATCTGCTGGGCAAACCCGCCGTATCACCCTTGCAAGGTTATATTTATTGACCCCTGAGGTGACACCATTATGGCTACTCGATGAGCCTTTTACTGCCCTTGATGTCGATATGGTAGCGCGAATGGAAGACAGATTGCGCGATTTTGCCCATGAAGGCGGCGCTATATTAATGACCAGTCATCAGGCCGTTGGTGTTGCCAATCAAGTGCTCGATTTGTCCGATTATATGGTTTGAATACTAGTTTGCATACTCTCAGTATAAGTGTCCCAAGCATCCGTAGAAGAGCAAATAAATGATAGAAATAGACAATCCAGTACAAACAGTGAATAAAAGCTCAAATACTGACTTAGCTGCGGTGCGCGGTATCAGCTTTATGCAATTATGGCGGCGCGAGTGGCAAGTCAAACAGCAGGGTGCCGTGCAGTGGCTTTATCCGCTAGTGCTGTTTTTGGTCATTATCACCTTATTTCCGCTAGCAGTGGGTAGCGAGCCTGCACTATTGCAACGCCTTGGCGTATCGGCGGTGTGGATTGCCGCTTTGTTGTCACTGGTCATGGGTGTCGATGGTTTGTTTAAGCCTGCCCTTGATAATGGCACGCTGGCGCAATTGGTCGTTGCCAAAGCATCATTGCCCTTATGGGTGTTGATTCGTTTGGTTATCCATTGGATTTTTAGTAGTGGTATTGTGGCAGCGCTTAGTTTACTTGCCGTGCCTTTGTTTCAGCTTAGTTGGTTTGAGGCGTGGATATTGATGGCTTCTATTGTGACGGGCAGTCCGATGCTCTTGATGCTGTCAGCGGTCGCGAGTAGTTTGACGCTGTCATTAAAGAATGGTGCGGTGCTGGTGCCTTTGATTGCTTTGCCGATGCAGTTACCAGTGTTGATTTTTGCCACAGGAGCGGTTGATTTATTTGCCACTGGTCTCAATGGTTTACCGATACTGGCTTTATTACTAGCAGGCAGTATTATCTCGGTTTTGGTGATGCCATGGGTGATTGCCATGACGTTAAAAATGGCGTGGCTGAATTAGAAACGACATAAGTTATGTACAACTCTCTGTATTGAGAGTTTGTAATAAAAAACGCTATAAAAAACCTTTGTATTAACAGCATGTTGAAAACTGGCAATTTTGCTATAATAGTCAGTTAACTAAGCAAACAATCACTTGTAGATTTTATCCAGTGTTTAACGCCGGCAGGTTAGCAGGTAGTCGCGCCCATGATGCGCTATATCGGTTACAACCAATACGCTGTGCCAATAGGTTTATTCCCATGCCCAACTTGAATAACGTCTCATCTCCTAGCTTGTGGCAGCGCATCTGGCAAGGCTTTTTGACCACTGTGGGTACCAAGCAGTTTTTTCGCATTTTTTCGCCTTGGGTCAAGTGGTTAGCCATATTAGCCAGTATTTGCCTATTGATCGGTAGTATCTGGGGTCTCGCTTTTGCGCCGCCTGATTATCTGCAGGGTAATAGCTACCGCATTATCTTTATTCACGTACCCGCTGCCAGTATCGCTATTTCCATCTATTTTGCCTTAGCAGTGCTCGGGGTCATTTTTTTAGTTTGGAAAATAAAAACGGCTAGCTTAGTGGCACAGGCGCTTGCTCCGCTAGGATTCTTGCTCTGTGTGATTAGCTTAATCACGGGCTCTATTTGGGCGAAACCCACTTGGGGTACTTACTGGGTTTGGGATGCACGTTTGACCTCTATGCTCATTTTGGCGTTTCTGTATGCGGGCGTGATGGCGTTATTTGCCGCGTTTGAGCATACTGCCAATCGTGGTAAAGCCGCCGCCATTTTGTCTATTGTTGGCGCAGTAAATCTGCCCATTATCAAGTATTCAGTACAGTGGTGGAACACCTTACATCAAGGCTCGACCTTTACTTTGACCGCCGCGCCCAAGATGTCAGCAGATATGTGGATGCCATTATTACTGATGATTATTGGTAGTTATTTATTAGTGGCAACATTAGCGATTTATCGTACCAATACCCTTATCTTGTATCGTGATCAAGGCAAAGCGTGGGTCAAAGAATACATTCGCGGGCAAGCTAAATGATGGTCATGACTGTCGCCAAAAAAAATCACGGCTAGGAAAATATTATGCAGCCTTACTTTTATAGCGTATCTGAGTTTCTTGCCATGGGTAAGCATGGTGTTTTTGTTTGGTCGTGCTGGGCAATTACCGTTGGCATGATGCTGGCGTTTGTTATTTACAGTCGTAGACAACGACAGGCTTTAATCAAGCAGTTGACCATTCAGCAAGCGCGGCAAGCACAGCGTACTGCTAAAACAACCATGCCTGTCACCAAGCAGCCTAATTAACTAGTAGGTTCGTCCTATCTAACGTTAGCCGTTAATTTTTAGCCACTCAATCTGTAACTTAGCACTTGATAAAGAGGTGACTGCCACAGAGGTTATAGGGCTTATTGATTTGTCCGAAAAATGCTACCATATAGCCATTAGAAGAGTACGATTAGAAAGACATTTTTAGAACGTTTTTCTAATGATAGTTTCTTCAAATTTTTCTGTTTTATATATTTGTATGGCATTGACTATAGTTTATAAAACAGTGACTCATCAATGAGGTAGTGGTATGAACGCAGTTCGTCGCAAAAAACTGATGTGGGTTATGTTTACGCTTGCAGGAGCGGCGATAGCCGTGGTATTGGTTCTTTATGCCATTGGGCAACAGACCGATTACTACTTTGATGCTACCGCGATTGCACAAGGTGAAGCACCACAAGATAAGCGTATTCGAGCAGGCGGTATGGTCGTTGCGGGTAGTGTCCAGCGCGCAGAAGACAATCCACTAAACGTTGAGTTTGCTATTACGGACTTCCAATCGACCGTACCTGTGACTTATCAAGGTATTTTGCCAGATTTATTTGCTGAAAACTCAGGCGTCGTCGCGACAGGTAAGATGCAGGGTGATACTTTTGTCGCTGGAGAAGTATTGGCGAAGCATGATGAAAACTACATGCCGCCAGAAGTGGCCAAATCAATGAAAGAAAACAACCGTAGCGGTGTAGTGCCTCCTTCTGAGCAATATAATCCTGCTGAAAAGGTGCATGAGACGGATACTCTACAGCAGTAGTTATATAATCCATACCATAGTAAAAGAGCCGCTAACATATTATTAGCGGCTCTTTTTTTACATGAATTTTGGTACTAATAAGTTTCGATAGTTTTTTACGAGAACTTAGTCGTCCCATTCAGGCGAGTAATCTGGATGCTCGATTTTACGACCATCACTACTGGCAAGTTTGCCAATTTGCTCTAACTCATCGGTACTCAATTGCACTTTCATTGCGGCTAAGTTGCCTTGTAAATGATCAGGGTTAGCAGTCTTTGGGATAGCAATACGATGCTTGTCTGCCAGAATCCAAGCCAATGATATCTGTGCTGGCGTGACATTATGTTTGTCAGCGATTTCTTTAATAATCTCATTATCGAATACATCCCCGCGTGCAAGTGGTGAATAAGCTTCGAGTAGAATGTGGTGATTGTTCAAAAAAGTCTGCAAGGTTTTTTGCTTGATGAACGGATGAAACTCAACCTGATTGACCACAATCGGTACATCAGCATATTTCTCAGCTTCAATGATATTGGCAATATTAAAGTTAGAGACCCCGATATGGCGTGTCAAACCTTGTTTCTGTAGTTCGCACAAGGCAGGAATGGTTTCAGATAAAGGAACACGGTCATCCGGCCAGTGCAATAGTAGCAAATCAACATAATCAGTATCTAAATCTGCTAAAGAGCGTTTGGCGGCGGCAATCAATTCCTCAGGCTCAAACTTCATGTCATCAGGAAAAATCTTTGTGGTCAAAAAGAACTTATCACGAGATACTCCTGATTGTTTGATACCTTGACCCACTTCTTTTTCATTACCATAAGCTTGAGCGGTATCGATGTGCTCGTAACCCATTTTCAACGCTTGGCTGACGACATCAACACAATCTTGACCAGTCGATTGCCATGTGCCAAGCCCTAGTACCGGAATATTTGCTTGTCCAGCAGTACGAATATTATAAGTTTTAGCACGCATCTTATTATCCTTGTTATTTATTTATGTATTTATTGATAGAGCATCAAATCATCAATATTCTGATTACCCTCTCTATTTAACTTACCCACTATAGAAAAAATTGGCAGCAAGTAAAAGGGCACGTGACGCTTTCCTACAAAGGACAAACAGGCTGTAACGTCATTTTTAGTAACTGATAGACAGCAGCGAGCGGTTAAAAAATAAAAATCGTAAAATCGAGTCCATAAAAAACGCCCATCACTATCTAGCAATGGGCGTTTACAATCGGGACGAAGACGATATTTAAGTATTTTGGATTTAAGTGCTTTTGGCTTAAGAGCTTATTGAGCAGCCGCCTCTACAGGTGCAGGTTTTGTTGCGGTATCCGTGTGCGCACTGTGATCAGAGCCCCAGATTTTTGGGTACTTATAACCAGGGAAAGTTTCATGAGCATACTTTTTAAAGGCTTCTGAATTATATGCATTGGTCACATCTTCGACCCATTTTTTGCCAGCATCTGCTGATTTGATGGCTGACCAGTTGACATAAGCAAAGCTAGGCTCTTGAAATAGCGCTTCAGTCAGCTTGATACCAGCATCCGTGGCATAGTTGCCATTGATGACGGCAAAGTCGACTTCATCACGAGCACGTGGCAATTGAGCGGCTTCTAACTCAATGATTTCAATGTCGTATTTGCTGTTATCAGCGATGTCAGTTTTTGATGCCGTTAGTGGGTCAATATTGTCTTTTAGCGTGATCCAGCCAAGATCATCCATCATCACCAGCGCACGAGCAAAGTTACTTGGATCATTTGGTGCAGAGACTCTCATGCCTTTATAGACATCATCAAGCGTGGTCTTTTTACCTGAGTAAATGCCAAGTGGGGCAGTAGGTACTTGGAAAACTTCTACCAGATCAAGATTGTTTTCTTTTTTGAAGGTATCAAGATAAGGCTTATGCTGGAAGATGTTGATGTCCAAATCACCTTCAGCCAAGGCAAGGTTTGGGCGTACATAGTCAGTAAAAGCAATCAGCTCAACTTCGTAACCTTGCGCTTCCAGTGAGCTTTTCACTTGGTTACGCACCATATCGGCGAAGTCACCTTCGGTGGTACCGATGACGATTTTGGTATGCTCAGGATCGATATCGCTAGCGGCAGTCTCTGCTGTTGAGCCTTCAGTAACAGGCTCTTTAGTCGCTTCTGGTGCTGATGAGTTGTTGCAACCAACCAAGATTAGGCTTGATACGCCAACGGCAGCAAATGCAGTCGCTAACTGACGGCTGATATCTGTTAATTTCATGGAACTTCCTTAATAAGAGGGATGGGATGGAGGGCAAACGCTGGCCATTAAAAAAGCAACATTAGGGATAGTAATGCTGCTAAGTTAACGACTGTTAAGTTAGTATCAAAATTAAAGGGTCTCAGTAACAAAGTCAAGCATTTTGCTTAGGATGAATCGGCATTAAACCTTGAGTATTATTCATATTAGCGTTAATTGACTCTGTCTAAGTCTTTTTTTCTATCGTTTATCCAACCGGTTAGCCAACCAATTACCCGATGCTTGAATGGAGACGACCATTATTGATAGGACAATAACGATAAAAATCATCACCTCCGTTTGATAACGATAGTAGCCATAACGAATGGCTAAATCCCCCAGACCACCGCCGCCAATCATACCTGCCGCTGCTGAATAAGAGAGCAGGCTGATACAGAGAATCGTCACGGACAATACCAGTCCTGAGCGTGCTTCATTGAGTAGGACTTTAATAATAGTCAAGGGACGTGCGCCCATAGACTCGGTCGCCTCAATGATACCGCGTGGCACTTCACGTAAGTTTTGCTCGACCAAACGGGCAAAATAAAACGAACCTGCAATGGCGAGTACCAATGAGGCCGCAATCGGTCCAATACCCGTGCCAACGATAGCCTTCGTAAATGGGCTCATGGCAATCATCAAAATGACAAATGGGAAAGCACGCATGAAGTTGGTGATACCACCAAGCAGACCATACAATGTTTTGTTTTGCAAAAACTGTCGATCACTGGATAAAAACAAAAATACGCCAAACAACCCACCGATGACAATGGCCACCGTCGTTGAGATGCCAAGCATAATAAATGTATCAATAAACGCGTTCACAATCTCTTTGCGCAGGGCAAACAGCTTGTCTATCGAGGCGGATAATTCACTACCAGTTAACATGTTTATTTCTCCTGCCTCATTAGTCTTCGTGCACTAAGCCTTTGCCAATCGGGGTGGTCGCCTGAATCAGACCGTCTCTCACATCCGCAACTTCCAAGAGTTGACCTTGATGCAGTAATGCGGCGCGATCACACAGCCTACGGATGACACTCATCTCATGAGTCACAATCACAATGGTGACGCCAAGTTGTTCGTTGATATCGCGTAGACAAGTCAACAAGCTGCGAGTCGTCGCAGGATCAAGCGCACTGGTTGGCTCATCAGCCAATAATACTTTAGGACTGGGGGCAATCGCTCGGGCAATACCGACACGCTGTTTTTGTCCGCCTGACAGCTGCGCAGGGTAGTGACCAGCGCGGTCTGTTAGATCAACAATCTCTAGGCAATCCATGACTCTTTTATGAATGTCGCGGCTCGGATATCCTGAAACGGTTAAATTAAAGGCCACGTTGTCAAAAACAGTACGATTGGACATCAGATTAAATTGCTGAAAAATCATACCAATATTATGCCGAGCGATACGCAATTCACTGGCAGACAATGTGGTCAAGTCGGTGCCATCGACGATGACTTGACCAGCATCTGGACGCTCAAGCATATTGATTAGGCGTAGCAAAGTAGACTTACCGGCACCCGAGTATCCCATTAGGCCAAAGATTTCGCCTTGCTGGACAGATAACGAGGTCGGTTCAACGGCAGTAAACCAATGTGGTTTGCCATCTTTGTCTTTGATTGATCGGTCGCTTAAAAAACTCTTGGTCACATTGTTTAAGACAATCATGTCATTCATGGAGGGCTCAAAATTCAATAATTTTTTTAATAGTCACAAACGCGCTGTCGGGCCTCTTTAACAATGTAAGAAGCCAATTAAGAAACAACCGTTAATAACCCTATAATAAGGGGCGCTAATATAGCATATTATCGAGCACTTTGGATATGAACATCCGTGACAGGCTTATGATTAATAGCTATTAGTAAGAGAGGTTTTGTAGAATATGAGTCACGATGATCGAGTAGAATGAAGTGTCTGTTCATAGCACCTTATATAGTCATTCCACCATAAAAATATTACTGCGTTAACCTCGCTTGAAGTATTAAATATACATCTACACTCGGTTGCCTCGTACTACTTTTAAATTGAATCGACTATAGCATCGCTGACTAGGTCGTGTCCTTATTTTAAAAATGGTGATAAAAATTGCCGTCAAACAACGAAAGTAGAGCAAATAATATCGAGATATTGATACGCTATTTGACGATGTTTGGCAAAATTAAGCCCATTTAAAGAGTAATAGATTGAATTGAAGAAACGCCCTAGTCATGTTGGTGATAATGTGGGTCGTGCTTGACTGGTATAACAACTAAAAACCTGGTATGTCCATTCAACGTATCAGTAATGATGCGCCCTTGATGGGCGGTAACGATTTGTGATACTAGTGATAAGCCTAGTCCAGAGCCTTTATTTTTTTGTTGCAACCGCACAAATGGGCTAAATACTTCTTCACGTTTGTCTTCTGGAATACCCGTGCCTTCATCAATCACTGCCAATACTGCATATTTCGGTAATGGGCGTACAGGATCGGTCTTGGCTTTTTTTAGATGCTTGGCAAACAAGCCTTCTTTGCGCGGTGTACTGAGTACTTCTGTAGGATTTTGAGTGTTATTTTGAGCATCACCCTTGTCGCGTGTAGTGCCACCTTTATTTATTATGGCACCTTTGGATTTAGGAATTGCATCATTCAAGGCAGTACTCTTAGCGTCATTGATAACTGCAGATGGCTCTTCAGTGTCAGGAACTGCTTTCCAAACCACCTTTTTAATTTTGTCAGTCAAATCATTGGTAAAGTTATGATAATTAGCAATCAATGAGGATGCACTGGTGCTTCCAACGGTATCGTTACTGTTGACTGAGTTTGTCGAAGTACTTGAGTCAGTTTGAACACTATTCACATCAGTAGATTCTGTTAAGGTCGCACAGGTTTCAATAGAGTCAATGTCGCTGTTGGTATTAATATCAGCCTTATCTATTTTAGTCTCTATATTCACATCGGTATCGGAATTGAGATCATGCTCAACCGCAATATTTTCTCCGTTTCTATATATCGGTGGTGCTGGCAACAGGATAATAGCATCCGTTGCTTCAGATTTAACTTTACCAGTAATATGAGAAGAATCGTTTAAGTGTGTATGATTATGCGCAATATGATTATGCGTATCGTCTTCATTAACCTCGATTGGTTCGTGATAGGAGTCAAAATCAGAGCTATTATAATCGGCAAAGCTACTGCAGAGTATCGTTTGTAGCAGGTAATCAGGTATGGTATCTGCTTCATCAATAGTTTGCACACCATACAATAGTACTGTCACGGGTGGCTTGCCGTGTAGCATGGCATTAGTTAACAAGTTGCGAATCAAATGGGTCAACATCGATGATTGACCATCGATCACAATATGTTCACCAATGAGCGTCGCTTCAGGATAATGTTGACGTTCTTGATTCACTAAATCATATAAATCTAAACTTTCAACTTGCTGCAAGGCATGACCGGCGTCTAAACGACTCACCAATAAGATACTCTCTACCAAATCATTGAGCCCTGACAAATCGCGGTTAATCGCTTGCGCACGTTTATCAAACTTTGCTTTGGTATCAGATGGTAGCGCCCCTGCGAGCATATCCATCATCTCAATCTGTAAGCGAATACGAGTAATGGGGGTACGTAGCTCATGAGAAGCATGTGCTAAGAGCAGGTTATTGGCATCGATAAGGTGTTCGATTTTTTGTGCTGCTTGATTAAATCCACGCGCTAGTGAGGCGATCTCATCGTTACCACGAGCATTCACCCGTACGGTAAAATCACCATCACCCAGTTGCGCCATCTGCTGGCTCATCTGATTGATGCGCCAAGTGATGGTACGAGCAATCCACCATAGGACACCTGCCATAATAAGTAACAGTAGTAGTGTGCCAGTAAATAAATTCAGCGCAGAAGAGAGTACTGGTTTTTTAGGCGGTAAGCGTGACTCATACAAAAGCGTATAGCCGGTGCTGCTATAAACCTGAGCTTGCTTGGTAGGGGAGGTATCTGCGAGAGAGGGAAAAACGCGTGAAAATAAAGAGGGCGGTGCGGGCAACTCCAACGGCAAATCGCTGTTATCCGTTTGCATTAGCAATCGACCTTCGCTGTCATACAAGCCCATCTTTGCCTGTAATGACTCATCAAAGATATCAAAGCTCTTTTTGACCACTGCTAGCATAAAGCGCGCTTGCAAGCGCTTGTCCTCGCTAACAGAGATATTCAGCTCATGCAAGAAAGGGTCTATTTGTCCTAAAATCTGAGTGGCCAATACTTCTGATCGAATACTTGCATCTTTATCGTGCACAAGTTGCGTCAACAGCACCATCGCCACTGCAAATAAAATAAGTGCCAGCATGACACTGGCAAATAACTTGGCAAATACCGAACGAAATCCCAACTGCTGCATTAAACCATCTCTACTATCAGCCGTTTATATCGACTCATACTTCTAATTTGCATAAAAAAATCAAAAGTATGGTTTTTATCGATTGGTTTGCCGCTTTTGTGATCAAACCTGATCAGTGGCAAATTGATAACCAACACCGCGTACCGTAATAATACGTTTTGGCTGGCGTGGGTTGTCTTCAATTAAAGCACGCAAGCGCGAGATATGAACATCAATCGCGCGATCGATATTATCTGAGCTGTCATCATTGGGCATGGCTTGCCACAGTTGCTCGCGATTCAATACTTTACCAGAATGGGTGGCAAAGTAATGCAATAATTGAAACTGATGCGTCGTTAAACGGACAGGCTCATCGTCGATGGTCACTTCATGGCTATCAGGGAACACGCTCAAACGACCAAAGGTCAAGCTGTCAGACTGGCTATCTGCTTGATTGGGCTGCTCATGACGGCGAATAACAGCACGGATTCGAGCGAGAAGCTCACGTGGCTCAAAAGGCTTAGATATATAATCGTCAGCACCCATCTCAAGACCTAGCACGCGATCGGTGGTATCGCCTTTCGCTGTCAACATGATAATTGGCACTTTATTGGTCATGTTGTTTTTATTGCCGCGAATTTTTTGACACACTTGCATACCATCCATGTCAGGCAGCATTAAGTCAAGCACGACCAAATCAATGTCACGCTCTTTGGCATCCAATAACTCAAGCCCTTCTTGACCAAGTCCTGCATGATGGACGTCATAATAATTCATGGTCAGGTAATCGCTGATTAACTCAGCTAGATCAGGATCATCTTCGATTAATAAAATCTGCTTGCTCATGGGTTATCCTCTAGTTGTTGTTATGGTTGGCCAAACGTTTCATCTGTTTTGATATTTTGTATCACGATAAATACATCGCTGATTTTAGGTTCTTAAACAGTTAAACGATTAAGCCTCTAGGTTCTCGAACTTTCTAAGATTTCTCAAACTTTCAAGATATTGAATCATTTAATACCAATGATTCAGAATACTCGGTTAATGCTATATATTGTACGGTCATATTGCCTAATTACGCAGTTACAAAACAAGAGAGGCTTTGTTAATGTTTCTACACAATGTAACTGTCGGCATGCATAGCTATGAGACATTGACTTTTTTACCTTTAGCATCAGCTGGTAAATCAGCCAAACAAATCAAACTGTCGTTGCTAATACCCGCAATTAAATATTGCTTTGTGATAGGGTCATATTCGACTACTTCAATAGGCTGGCGTGTTAGGCGCTGATCCTGTCCAATAATCCACACGTTAGCAGTTAACGGTGACAGAGGCTTATATGGTGACGTTTGTAATTCTGTCAAGTCAGCATCGTGTAACGCGCGCTCAGGTACGATAGTGCCCACATCTATTTGACCATAATTAACCCGCCCAGTGACTTTCATATCTGGCAATAACTTGTCTCGACTTGCTTCATTGTCAATGACGTTAACATAGACCAACAGCTTTTTCGGCTGGCTGGTCGCGGTCAGTTTACTGACTTGTCCTGTGAACTGTTCCGACATACCTTCAGCTGTAAAATTGACAGTCTGACCAACTGAAAGTTGCGGTTCTGCTTGAATAGGCAGGGTCGCGATAAAGTGTAATTTAGTTTCATCGCTAAGTTGTAATAAAGGCGTGCGCGCCTCTAGTCTTTGACCTGCTTTGGCATATAAGTTTTTTACACGACCAGAAAAACTGGCACGCACAGTGACCAAATTATACTGATTCTGCTGCGGTTTTGAGCTCGCCGTGCTATTAGCGCTGGTTTGGCCATTGTTTTTAAGATTGCCCATTGCGTTTTTAGGAGCGCCCACTGTAGCGTTTACTGCTGCCTCTTCTTTGTTAGCAATTGGGTCGTTTTTAGTGGTCGTTGCGCTATTTTCTGCTGTAGGCTGATTGGGTTTTGAGCTAGCGTCCGTTTTTTGTGAGTGTGTTTGCTTTACATCAACCGCATCGTTCGTCATTTCAGAATTTGGGGCAACGCTGTTCGATGCCGAAGATTGCTCCTTGGCTGGGTTAGATGCATCTGCTGTTTTGCTTTCTGATTGCACGCGTCGAACAATAAGCAGCGGCATATCTTTTTCTACCCATTGACCCTCAGTAACCAGTATTTCTTCGACGTTAATGGGGTATGCAGCGATAAGTTTAGTCTGTTTGATAGGTTCGATCTTACCTTGTAAACCAAGACTGGGCTGATAACGTGAAGGTTTTATGCTCAATATATGATCTGGCGTCATGGTCACACTATCGTCGGTAATGACAATAGGGGTATCTACAGTCTCACTGTTTTCTGCAGTCACAGGCTCATTGGTAGGCGGTGATGGCTGACAGGCAGCAAGAAGAAAAGCACTCAGTAGATAAGTGCTATTTTTTAAAAATTTAGAAGCCGTCATAGCAGTCACCATAGTAGTCATCGTTTTATTATATAGTGAATTGCCACTGGGTGAAATAAGCGCAAAAAACTTAATAAACCGCTGACATTAAGGCTACTAAATCCAGTCATTAGCTAAGGTAGGAGGGACAGCTAGTCTGAACATATTTTTATATTACTGACCAGTTCGAATATTGGCTCACTCATAACTGGAAATTAGTCGATAACTGTGCTAAAACAAACATAACAAAATACAATGATACATTTTTATCACAAAAGAAAATTATTCAGCAATGTGCCAAGCGTTTCTATATAATGCAGAAATATCATAAGGTTGATGGTTCTTCTACTTCGGGCTTACCTCTTTTATCGTCATGGTCATCAGTAATAAAAGGTACTCTACCTTGTTTGAAGCCAAATACGGTTGCAGTGGACGATAATAAAAGCAAAATAAGTCGTCTAAAAAGCCATAGGTTTGGCGCAATTTAGTAAGCTTATTAATTAGAAAGTGCGTATAGTAGCCCATGTTGACGCTCTGTTTGACAGGCGGATACTGGCAGCTGATATGTTGACTGTCATAACATATGGTAATGCAAATTTAGCGTCTCATATCAGTCCAATAATGAATGATATGACAGGTTGAAATAACCGTTAAATTTTTGCATTGATGGATGGTATTAAGAATAAATAGTCGTTTATAGGACACTGATAATGGAAAATAATTTTGATGGTTTAAAAGTAATGGTGATTGATGATTCAAAAACCATTCGCCGTACCGCAGAGACTTTATTACAAAAAGCGGGTTGCGAAGTTGTGACCGCCATTGATGGTTTTGATGCTTTAGCAAAAATTGTCGATAACAATCCAGATATTATTTTTGTCGACATCATGATGCCGCGTTTGGATGGCTATCAGACTTGTGCGCTAATAAAAAACAACCCTGATTATGCCAGCAAACCTGTGATTATGTTGTCGTCTAAAGATGGCTTATTTGACAAAGCGCGTGGTCGTATTGTGGGTTCAGATGAGTATCTGACCAAGCCATTTAGTAAAGATGAGCTGTTCGAGGCAATTAATCAGTACCGCTAATATAAATAAGTCCACTTGTAGATATATCATTAAATATTGTCTTACAAGTTGGTATGATTTATGCATAGCTATGCTTTATATAGAGTCAGATAAATTAGGCTAGGCATTACGGTTAAGAGATTTAGTATTGATAAAATATTACTAATAACGGCTCAATATTTAATCGAAACTGTTAAGAGAGTTGCCCTGCCATTCATGGTTGGCGTGCTACTTTCAGTCGGATTGTCTCAATAATATAACAACATATCCTTATGGATACTTTCGAAAATAAAGGAAATTCCTATGACTACAGTTTTAGTCATTGACGACTCACCATCTGAGATGGCGAAATTTCGCGACATGCTTGCCAGACATAATTTTAAAGTATTAGAGGCTATAAATGGTGAGCAAGGTTGCCAGATGGCCATTGATCACTTACCAGATGTCATTTTAATGGACGTGGTTATGCCTGAGATGAACGGTTTTCAGGCCACTCGCAAAATTACTCGAGGTAAAACCACCGCGCATATTCCAGTGATTATGATCAGTACCAAAAATCAGGAAACCGATCGAGTTTGGGGAAAACGCCAAGGCGCTAAAGAGTATATGGCAAAGCCCGTTGACGAAAATGGATTGGTTAATATCATTCGTAAAGTAATGGAGTAGATTGTGGCTTCCAGAGGGTTTATTGAGCTTCTGCGTTTAGCAGACTTGGCACGCGCGCGCAAAAGTGGTCGCCGCGGTGGACAAGAGTATGACTGGCAAGGTGTGGTATTCGAGATTGGCGGACAGCGGTTAGTTGCACCGATGGGTCAAGTATCAGAAGTATTGGCCATGCCAGAGTATACCAGCTTGCCTCTAGTGAAGCCTTGGATGCTAGGCATCGCCAATATTCGCGGACGCCTATTGCCAATCACCGATTTGTCTCAGTTTCTACAGGTTCCTAGTCGTTTAACGCAAATGAGCCAACGCAAAGTCATTGTCATTGAACATGACAATCTCTTTTCAGGACTGTTAGTGGATCAAGTTATTGGGATTGAACAATTTACGCATGATCAATACCGTGCCGAAGCTATAGAGCCTAATTCGCCCTTTGCTCCTTATAATCACGGTAAGTTCTTTAAAAATGAGCAAGATTGGTATGTTTTTATGCCAAGCCTGCTCGCACAAGACCTGCAGTATACCGATGCTGCAATATAGCAGTCGATAACAGCTATCTGGCTGCTATAACGATGACGAAATAATAGCGAATGACATGATACGGTTGGGTGTCAGTATTCATACAGGCTTTGCTAATCACTGTTGTTTTTATAACAATAAGATTGTCAAAGTCAGTCACGATGAGACTTTGATGATTGTTTGAAAGGAATACGTACGATGAGTGATGTTATAAAGAAACCTGTAGCTGGTACGAACAATACAACAGATGGCAAGGACGCTAATAGCAAGTGGAAGTTATTGTTAGGGTTTTTTGTGCTAATAAGTGTGGCCTGCCTGATTTGGCTGGTCAATTCGTTATCGTCAGTAAGTCAGTACTTGGCTGATTTTAATCAATCCGTTACTTTACCAGCGATTATATTTGTCGTAGGGGTATTAGGCATCCTCTTTGCTCTGTATCAGTTACTGAAGCAGCGTGGGGGATCAGAGCGCCTACTCATTGAAAAAGAAACCTTGCGTCGTCGTCAGGAAGCAGAAGCGGAATCTGAGCGAGCGCGTCAAATTCAAGAAGAAAACGAACGTAACCAGATTGCTATTCTACGTTTACTTGATGAATTGGGTGATTTAGCAGAAGGTGATTTGACGGTTAATGCCACCGTATCAGAAGATTTTACTGGGGCAATTGCTGACTCAGTGAACTTTGCGATTGACCAATTACGTCAATTGGTTTTGGTTATTAACAACACGGCTGACCGCGTTTCGCAGTCTTCAGACCAAACACAGATGAATGCAGTCGAACTTGCTGAAGCATCTGAGCACCAAGCACAAGAAATTGCTGGTGTATCGGCGGCTATTAATGAGATGACAGTATCGATTGACCAAGTTTCGAACAACGCTTCAGAATCAGCGACTGTTGCTCAGCGCTCAGTAGCCATCTCTCATAATGGAGCGGAAGTTGTACAGCGCTCTATTGAAGGTATGAACGTGATTCGTGATCAGATTCAAGAGACCTCAAAACGTATTAAGCGTCTTGGTGAGTCTTCGCAAGAAATTGGTGATATCGTTGGTTTGATTAATGATATTGCTGATCAGACCAACGTTTTGGCATTGAATGCTGCTATTCAGGCATCGATGGCAGGTGAGGCTGGTCGAGGCTTTGCGGTCGTTGCTGATGAAGTCCAACGTCTTGCTGAGCGTTCAGCTAACGCTACCAAACAGATTGAAACCTTGGTAAAAACCATTCAGGCAGATACCAACGAAGCAGTTATGTCAATGGAATCGACGACCTCTGAAGTTGTGCGCGGTGCACGTTTGGCAAAAGATGCTGGTGAAGCCCTAGAAGAAGTGCAGAGCGTTTCTAATACCTTGGCTGACTTGATTCAAAACATCTCAAACGCCGCTTTGCAGCAGGCAGAATCTGCTGGTCACATCTCCCATACGATGAATATTATTCAAGATATTACCTCACAGACCTCTTCTGGCACAATGGCAACCGCGCGCTCTATTGGTGAGCTGAGCGAAATGGCTGCAGCATTGCAAGAGTCAGTCACTGGTTTTAAAGTGTCGAACGATGATGAGCTACTAGAAAACGAGATGTTGGACACCGAAGAAGCGTTATCAGCAAGTGTGTAATGACAAGTGTTAACGTCAAGTAGGTGTTAGACCACTGACCGTTTTTAAATTAATGTGTTAATAATATGCTGTGCAGATACGATGATTTGCAGCAGTGACTATAGCAGGTGACGTGAATAATTTTACTCAACCAGACAGCAATCTAATTAAAGCAGTTAAGCCCTCGTTGATTAAGGGTTTGCTGCAGGCAGACAGTTTTGATGTGCAGCAGTGGCAGCGATATATAGAACAAGAGATTGGTTTCGTTCTACCCAATGTCCAGCTGCAATGGTTGATAAATGCGATTGACCACACGGCATTATCACATGGATTGACAGTTGAAAAGCTGTGGTGTCAACTACCAAAAAACGATGAAATACGCCAGCAGTTATTGGATAAAGTACTGATTCACGAAAGTCGTTTTTTTCGCCATATGCCTTCTATCGATTTTGTCACAAAGTGTGCATTACAGCATCAGCGCCAGCAGCTTACTGCCACTAGTACTGATCGTGGTCACAACAATGATGCTAATGATTTATTTCGCATTTGGAGTGTTGGTTGTGCCAGTGGGCAAGAAACATGGTCATTGGCGATGAGCTTGGCTTCTGAACAATTGATTAATTATACGATATTGGGTACAGATGTTAGCCAACAAGCCATTACAAAAGCACGACTAGGGCAGTATGATAAGCGGCAGCAGACGTTAATTCCAGACCTGTGCCAGCAGTTCGTTCAGTCATTGCGAGCTAAGTGTGATATCAGTCAATCGCATTTTTATAAGGTGTCTACCGCAAAAAAGGCGATGACTGGCACTCAGGCAGACTGGCAGATTGCGTCAACGTTACGACGCTATGTTAGCTTCGCTTTACACAATATTATTGAGCAAAAACCACCCACTTCGCACCTTCAGCATGTCATTATCTGTCAAAATATGCTGCTATATTTTCGCAAGTTTGATCAGCGTGATATTTTGGCAAGGCTATCAGAGCAGTGTGCGTTAGGTGGATATATTATATTGGCTCCAGGTGAGGCGTTGTTTTGGCGTCCTTCAAATATGCGCCGTATTGCGCACCCACAGGTTAATGTGTGGCAAAAAATTAATGTCTAGATTAGTGCCTAGACAAGTTAGGATAACCCTATGAAAAACCAGCCCAATGACATAGTGACGCTTGAGTGGTTATTACCACTGTTTAATCAGCAATTATCACAGATATCTGATGGCTGGCAGTTAGACGCTGATAGCACTGATTACGAGCAGATGGTGCAACATTATCATCAGGTTGGCGGCGCGCTAACGATGATTCGCCTTAATTTATTAGCAGATCTTGCCAATAAACTGAGCTTGCTGGCAGACGTTAGCAGTCGCGATCGTATTTCTGCTAACGACCGCCGCATTGGTCAGTTTTCTCATCGCTTGCTACAGCGTGAATTGAATCAATACGCAGGTATGGGTAATCACAACACCATTTTAATTGATAATGCTGCTGACGAGCTTACTCAAGCGCTAGCGAAACTGGGGGTAGCGCCAGATATCTCGGTCAGCTTGGCGAATACTCAGCATAAGAATCTAAATAATCATGCTATCGATGATCATATTATTGATGGTATCAATAGCATCGAAGTGATGATGCCGGCGAATAGAACGGCGACTCATTTAGCTGATTATCACTATCAACAATTATTACTGGTTTGGCGACAGCAAGTACAAGCGTTATTGAGTGCTAATACCAATCAACCGTCCTTATTGACTACACTAGAAAGAGTCAGCCAATACTTATGGCAGACCACTCAACATGATGACTTACAACGCCTTTGGTACTTAACGGAACTGTGGCTAAATGACCTTGCTCATAATGACACCCCATTACCTGAGCATTATGCGTCATTGCTAAGTCAGCTGGATCAAGTAATAGAGTCTCGCACTCAGCAAGCTGAGTTATCGTCAAGCGTTATTCGAAGCTTAATCATAAGGGTGTATATCGAACTAAATAGCCTTGCTCAAAGTAGCAAGCGCACTCAGTCACTTCTAAATAATTTGTCGCAAACGTCGTCAACGGGATCACGCTTTTTACCACGTATACTCAGTGAGCTTGAGACACTTATCTTTACTTTGGATAAGCCAGACACGCTTCTCATTCCTTTACAGAAAATACAAAGTCAACTCGAAGGTCGAGGTTGGACTTATTACGTGTCGCAAATACATGTAATTGTTACAGACATAGAGCAGGCTCTATCATCAGAGACAGGATTTGCGCAAGAACAATGGCAGATTGAGCGTCAGCTTCAAGAGCTATATAACGCTATCTATCATACCGAACAGACGATATCTCTCAAGATAGGGGATGCCGCTTCTTTTACGACATTGTCTGCAACGTTTGAAGATATTGAGACGCAGTCGGAAGAAAGTCCTGCGACGGCTTCTGTTGGTGGAAGTTTACGTGAGCTGCGCATCGCGGTAGAAGATGTCAAACAAAGCTTCCATGAATATGTACAGCGTCAAGACATTGACTTACTGCCTATTGCTGCTGATTTTACCGATATTGGTGATGCTTTTGCCGACATGGGATTGCCATCAATTCGTCAAACCATGAATGATATGGCAAGCATATTTACACAATTGACCATTCATGAGATTGACGTACTCAGTTGGGATGTGACTCAGGCATTGGCTGAAGGGCTAACGTCTATTGAATTGTTGCTTGACTACCTTGCACAGCAGGTTTTTGACCAGCAGCTATTAATGCGGGCAAATGAGTATACTGCGACGGCCGCCCAACTTCTTACTCACTATATTGCATCGCCAGAGACCATTAAAGACACTTTCCTTACCCAAAAATCCGTAGCGACCAACGTATTGCGTTACGATGATAGTGGCGAGATTGCTCCTGTTAATAGTCAAAATGATGTTGCTAACCAAGCTTTGACTGATGTAGATAATGAGCGTGTGGTAGGGCAAGATGCGGCTGATGATGATAGTACCGAGAGTGAACCATTAACGCGTGCTCGTGAACAAGTTAAGCCTGATAATTTTGAGATGGACGCAGAGATTCGTGACATCTTTATCGAAGAGGTGACGGAAGTCATTGCTGATTTAGAAGACTTTTTACCTATCTGGCAGCAAGACTCAAAGGATTTAACCCCACTCACTGAAGTGCGTAGAGGGTTCCATACCTTAAAAGGCTCAGGACGTATGGTTGGGGCTTTTAGCATCAGCGAGATGGCATGGTCAATCGAAAATCTGCTCAATCGTCTGTTAGATAAAACGCTGCCTGTCACAGATGACGTCGTAAATCTGGTGATGGATACGGCAAAACGGCTACCAGCATTAGTGATAGATTTTGAAGCGCAACAATCTCCAAGCTTTGATCCTGCTTTCACTATTCTACAAAGCCATAATCTCATGACACAGCAACCTATCAATGCTGGGCTGACCATATTAGATGCTGTCACTGCTGATTCAGACTCAGCATTAGAACTATCGCATCCATTTGATGATGATGCTGAATTGCTAAGTGCTCTCGACATGAGCAATGAGTCAAACGAGACAACTGCTGATAGTACAAAGAGCACTGCTGTTGCTTCCTTATCTGCTATTGATATTCCAGCGATACTCAAACCCTTTATGCAAGAAACCGAGCAGCTAGCGGCAGATGCTCATGATGCCGATCCTGATATTAAAGAGATATTTTTAGAAGAAGCTGATGAAGTATTGGCTGAGATTGTACCTTTATATGAAGATTGGCGATTATTGCCAGCTGACTTAAGCGGATTGGTGGATATTCGTCGTGGGTTCCATACCTTAAAAGGTTCCGGTCGTATGGTCGGTGCAAATTATACGGCTGAGCTGGCTTGGGCTATAGAAAATATGCTTAATCGCATTTTGGATCATAGTGTGGCTGTCTCAGCAGATATGCGTCAGCTTATTGCCGATGTGCTAGCTGCCTATCCTACGATGCTAACAGTATTTGAAAATGACAGCCAAAACTATCCAGTGATGGTGCCTTTATGGATCGCATGCGCCAATGCTTATAGCAAACAGCAAGGGGACGAATTTAGCTATTCTGTCTTGTATGAGCAAGCATCAAATAGTTCTGAGGATGAGACCATCCAAGCGTCAGTACTATCGCCTGCTATTGATGAGCATAGCCCTACCCAAGATAATCTTAATACAGCGATAGATACCACGCTGCAGACGATTAATTCTGTCAATGAAATGATAGTAGAAGCGCCTATTTATTTAGCACCGCAAAGCGAAGAAGAAAAAATGTTTTGTGAGATTTTTATCGACGAAGCAGAAGGACTGTTGCAAGATATTGACCAATTCGTTGATGAGCATCAAGATCAGTCTTATATTGAAGTAACGGATGAGATTGTACGCGCATTTCATACCTTGCGAGGGGCTTCAGGTTCTAGCGCTTTAGCAGCGATCAGCGAGGTTAGCGCAACGATAGAGCATAGCTTAGAGCTACTGCAGCAGCAAGATACTGCCATGAATGCTCAACATCTAGAAGCATTGGCGAAGTCTGCTACGCTAATGGACGGTTATTTAAACAACTACAAGCAAAACGTTCAGCCGCAAAATATATCGATCGAAGATGCACAAAGTCAGCAAGACATAGCCTCATTGCAAGCCATGCTTGGTGATCAATACGTCATTAGCGATGATAAGGTCACGGCTGATAACAAACCAACGATAGAGCAGTTGTTAGACAGTAATATTGATGAACTATTGGATGCTGAGTGGGAGTTAGATGACGCACTTAATCATTCTGAGACAGCACATGTTCAGGGCTATATATCGCAGCAAATATCGCAAATAGCTTACTTAGCCAATAAAGCAGAAGCGTTTCCAAAATTCACTTTTATTCTTAATGAGTTGGGTCATGCTTATGCCTATTTGAGTGATAATATTGATACAGCAAGAAAGATCGATACGCAAGCGGTTTTACACGCTGGTCATGCTCAATTGGTTGGTTTGTTCGACGCATTGGCTGGTAGCACGTCATTGAAGATTGACCAACAAGTTATTGAAGATCTACAACGTATTTACCAAGACGATGATAGCAATGGTGATGAGGGTGTCTTTGTCGTGAGAGCCGTTGCAGCACCTGAGCTACAGCTTGAATCTATTGATACTGATGCTGAGCTATTAGAGATATTTTTAGAAGAAGCTCAAGAGCTCGATGCCGCGCTGGATGAGAGTTTTATTAAGTGGCGTACTGATATCAGCAATATTAATGCACTAAAAGTTTTACAGCGCCATCTGCACACTATCAAAGGTGGTGCACGAATGGCAGGTATTCGTAGTATTGGTGATCTGACCCATGAAGCTGAAAGTGTCTATGAAGCATTTGTAGAGAATAGAAGAATACCGACAGCACAATGGCTTGAAATAATGCAAATAGTGCAAGACACAATGTCGTTGCAAGTACTGCATATCGTAAATCATAAAAAATCATTTTTTGCCTCAGCGCTGATTGAGCAACTACAACAGTTTGTAAAAGCCCAAGCCTTGCCAGAAACGGTAGAGCTAATCATACCTATTCCGAAAACTCACTTCGAACCTGAAGCACAAAATAAGGTGGCTAACAACGCTCACCTCAGCGCTGACGTATCGGATACCTTGAGCCTAGACATGATGATTAAACAGTCATGGGCGAATGGTTTGCCAGATCCTGATATATTGTCGGTGTTTTTAGAAGAGGCTGAGGAGCTCACCAATCGCAATAAGTATCTGCAACTGTTCTTAAAAGATACCAATAATACGACAGCATTACAGGCATTGCAGCGTGATTTGCATACCATCAAAGGTGGCGCACGAATGGTCACCGCAGCTGGTATCGCTGATCTGGCTCATGAAATGGAATCGGTTTATACAGATTTTGTAGATAATCGTCGTCCTGCTACCAAAAAAGTATTGGAGTTGTTGGTTGCCAGTCATGACTGGCTTGCTGATGCAATCTCTATCCTTAGACAACATATCAATCCACCGACGCCTGCGCTATTGATTGAGGCATTGCAGCAATTTAGTAAAAATCCTGACAGCTTAAAGCAAATCCCTAAAGAATCCCTACAATCGCAGCATGAAGCGCTCTTTATTGCTAGAGAACAGCAAGACTCACAGTATCTGGCAAAAGATATTAGTGAGATGCCTTCTATGCTCAGCAGTACGGGTGAGGAAGATCAGAGTGCCAATAATAATGAGATGATTCGTATCTCAGGTGGTTTGATCGAGCATATGATTAACCTGTCTGGTGAGTCAGCCATCAACCGTGCTCGTATCGATATGGGCATGAGTAGCTTGACCAATAGTATCGAAGATATGGGTATTACGGTACAGCGCTTGGCTGATCAGTTACGTCGAATGGAAATCGAGCTTGAGGCGCAGATCTTGTCGCAGATAGACGATGAGCTGATTAATCATGAAGGGTTTGACCCTCTAGAGATGGATCAATATTCTTCTTTAAATCAGTTATCCAAATCTTTGACAGAGTCAGCCTCAGATTTGATTGATATTAATCATACTTTATTAGAAAAAACACGAGACAGTGAAAGCCTTTTGTTACAGCTGTCTCGTACACAGACCGAGTTACAAGATGGGCTTATGAATTCGCGTATGGTGCCGTTTACGCGCTTAACGCCACGTCTTGAGCGTATCGTACGACAAACTGCCAATGAGCTGAATAAGTCTGTTGAATTAACGATCATCAATGCCGATGATGAGATGGATAGAACCATTCTAGAGCGCATCACTTCACCGCTTGAACATATGCTCCGTAACGCTGTCGATCATGGTATCGAAAATACCTCAACGCGTTTGAAAGCAGGTAAAGAGCGTAGTGGGCGTATTACTCTTGAGGTAAATCGAGAAGGTAGTGAGATTGTCATTCAGTTAATAGATGACGGTCGCGGCATCGATGTAGAAGCCGTTCGTAACAAAGCCATTTCTCAAGGCTTGATTGATGCAAATGATAACAGCCTAACAGATCTTGATATCATGCAGTATATTTTCCATGCTGGATTGAGTACCAGTAAGCAAGTAACGCAGATTTCTGGACGTGGCGTGGGCATGGACGTGGTCATCAGCGAGATTCGTCAATTAGGTGGTGCTGTATCGGTTGTCTCAGAGCTGGGTAAAGGCTCACGCTTTACGATGCGCTTACCACTGACGGTTGCGGTATCTGATGCATTGGTTGTGCGTGCCGCGGATCGTTATTATGCGATACCTTTGGTACAGATTGAGCGTGTGGTACGGATTAATCCAGAAAAGCTTTATGACTATTACCAGTCAGGTGATGCAACATTAAACTTTGAAGATGTTGATTATCGAGTGCGTTATTTAAATGAGATTTTGTCAGGCAATGAACTGAATGAGCTGGTCGTTAATACCAATACCAGTTTGCCACTTATTATCATTAAGAATCGTAGCGGACAAAATATTGCATTGCAGGTTGATCAGATTGCAGGGTCACGTATTGAAGTCGTGGTCAAACCTCTAGGACAACAGTTATCGAATCTACCAGGTATTTCAGCAGCGACTATCATGGGCGATGGTTCGGTAATGCTTATCTTAGACCTGATTGCTTTGATGCGTAATGCGCAGTTGGTCAAAAATATCTCACAATCTGCTGATTCTAAACGTAGTCGTTTAGAGTTTAAGTCTACTATTTTAGTGGTTGATGACTCTGTTACCGTACGTAAAGTGACGTCACGTTTCTTAGAACGCCAAGGGTTTACAGTGGCCGTGGCAAAAGATGGTATCGATGCGATTGAGATATTACAAGACATGATACCAGACATGATATTGCTCGACATTGAGATGCCACGTATGGATGGTTTCGAGGTGGCTACTCAAGTGAGACACAGCAAGCGCTTACAACATATCCCAATCATCATGATCACATCACGTACAGGTGAAAAGCATCGTGAGCGTGCACTAGAGATTGGCGTGAACGATTACATGGGTAAGCCATTCCAAGAACAAGAGCTACTTAATAAAATCCAGCACATACTGGGTCAAAAGGTCAGCTTAACTTATGAAGGATAATGCACGTGTCTTGGCGCTAAGAGGAAAAAACAAGGATGATATTAAGGTGATGGTAGTGGCAGAAGACCATCATCAGCGTATGGCCTTTTCAGATACTGTACGCAGTTGTGGTTTTAGCCTTGTTGGCTGTATGTCACGGGCGCAACTGCAAGAAAAACAGGGGCGCTCTGATACCTCGATTGACATCTGGCTAATAGATAGTGATTACGACGACAGTGTGGTAGCCGCGACCACGGCATCTAAACCTGCTGCGGTGTTGGTGGGTTTTAGTCAAGCACCTTACCTAAATGAAGCGCCGCAATATGCCAAATGGCAGCGCAAATTAAAGCGTAAGCTGGCACATATGCTGGCGTTACCCGTTTTAATGGATGCACCCGTGCACAAACCTGATAATGCTGATGCAGACTGGCGCTACGTAGTATTTTTGGGTGCTTCTATGGGCGGGCCGAGTGCTATAAAAGAATTTTTGGATAACTTGTCGGCGACGCTACCGGTATGTATTTTACTGGCGCACCATTTTAATAAAACGATGATTGGCACACTGCCACGCATCCTGAATCGCCATAATGACTGGCATTGTCAGGTAATTACTTCTTCGCAGCGTTTAAGAGCAGGCCAGTGTCTTATAGCTCCTATTGATAAACAGATTGTTTGTGACTCTACCGGTCGAGTCATATTGCTAGAGCAAGCTTGGGAGGGTGAGTATAAGCCCGCGATTGGTCAGATTCTCAAAAACACCAGCGACGTTTATGGTAGCGAGCTTATCAATATTATATTTTCCGGCATGGGTAATGATGGTTCGCAGTATCTGGATCTCATTCAAGAAAATAACAGTCAATTGTGGGTGCAGGATCCCAGCTTAAGCGCTTGCCCAAGTCAACCTCAGGCGATTATTGATTCAGGGTATTGTGGTTTTATTGGCAGTCCAGCGGATTTAGCACAAAAACTAACAGATTATATTGATGAAAGATTAGTAGTAGCCTCTTTGCATTAACTGATTGTGAGCGATGTATGAAACAAATTTTGAAACATTCGTTTGAGGCAGTGAGTTTACTGACCACGAATAACGGTATGCTTGATGTCACTATTGTGCCAGCATTTGACCAACCTGATTGGCTTATTCCAAGCAGCCTGATTTTGAGTGTAGATAATTATAATGAGCGCACGGCAACCTATGAATGGCAGCAGCAAAAGATAGCAGTATGTCATCTGCTACCACAGGATCAAATGCCAGATACCATGATTGTATTAGAGGGCAATACTACCGATCATCGTTTAGCTTTACAAACGGCAGGCGAGCTGCACCAGCGACAAGTGCGTATTTCTGAGGTTAAAGATATTGACGTTCCTGAGCAATTTAACAGCCCTAAGCATGCCGATAATATAGACAGCGACAAAACAGCCCTACCTTTTGATGAAAACGTTATGCTATCCTATCTTTTCCAAACGGTTATGATTGATGATAAGGCTTATTTGGTGCCCGACTTAGACAAAATTGCGCATCAATTGGTCGATTTAGACAGTTAGCATCTCGCTTATATCAGGGTTATTTTTCACTATCAGAGAAACAGGGTTATCCAATTACTTTGATGATTGCTAATCGTTGAATGAGTGGTTGTTTTGTCTACAACATTGATGATAGATAATTAGTGATGAGGGTAATAGGACAGCTCATGAATAGTAGCAATTCAAATGTGTCAAAGTGGCCAGTCAGCAGCCGGATATTTCACTGGATCAGTGCAGTTTTACTGTTGGTTACGTGGATAATGATTCTGTTGTACGATAATTTGGATAACAATCTTTATATTGGGTTGCATAAAGCGTTTGGTATTAGTTTGTTATGTTGGATGATAGCACGGGTGCTTAATCGTGTATTTATTAAGGCGCCGCCACCTGTACCGATGCCAAAGTGGCAGTTATTGGCCTCTAAACTGTCGCATTTTGGCTTATATGCCTTATTAATTGCAATGCCAATAGCTGGTTTGCTGATGTCCGTTTATGGTGGACGCCCCGTCGATATTTTTGGCTTGTTTCAAATCCCTGTATTTGTTACACCAGATAGAGGGTTGGCACGCTTTTATAATGACCTGCATACTGATATTATTTGGCCGACCATTATTGCTTTTACACTTATTCATATCGGTGCTGCTCTATATCATCAGTTTGTCAAAAAAGACAATTTAATAGCGCGTATAAAATAATGGTATCAAAATAATCGTAGGCTGCTATAGGTAAACCTACTATTTCATGCAATATAAAAAAGCCCTAAGTTATGATACTTAGGGCTTTTTTGTTTTTCTAAGATAGCGCTTATTTTTTGTGTTCAGGTAGACTGATATTCATCTCTAATACGTCTAGGCTGTCCTCAGAACGATGATTGATATTCACATCATCAATCTGTACGCCATTGACGTATTTGTTGACCACTTCTAAAATCTCACGTTTCATTTTTTCGATACGATCAGCTGTTAAGCGGTTGTTTAAGCGATTTTCGCTCGCAACGATAACCTTAAGACGCTCAGTAGCCATATTAGCGCTACCTGCGCTACCACTGTCGTCAGTACCAAATAGGCTACTCCAAAATCCTTTTTTCTTCGTCATCATTGACCTCCAAACCAGCGCTGTAATAGACTCTTTTTCTTCACGTCAATATGACGTAGTGGGCGTTCTTCACCTAAGAAGCGGGCGACGATGTCATCATAACATTGACCAGCAACTGAATCGGTATAATGAATGACAGGCTCACCATGGTTAGATGCTTCAAGCACTGAGTGACTTTCAGGAACAACCCCAAGTAATGGAACTTTTAGGATATCATTTGAGATGGTATCAATGTCCATCATCTCGTTGGCTGCTGCGCGCTCGGCATTATAACGAGTAATAATCAAATGCTCACGTACAGAGCCTTGGTTTTCTTCAACCTTTTTGGTCTGGCTTTGCAAGATACCGATAATACGGTCTGAGTCACGCACTGAAGAAATCTCAGGGTTAGTGACGATGATCGCTTCATCAGCATGATACATGGCGAGTTGTGCACCGCGCTCAATACCAGCTGGTGAATCACAGATAATATAGTCGAACTGTTTAGACAGCTCAGACATGACCTCTGCCACCCCTTCGTCTGTCAGGGCGTCTTTATCACGCGTTTGACTGGCGGGTAGGATATACAAGTTTTCAAGCTGTTTGTCTTTGACCAGTGCTTGCGACAAGCGTGCGCTACCAGTGATGACATCAACAAAATCATAAACAATTCGGTTTTCACAACCCATGATTAAGTCTAGATTACGTAGACCCACATCAAAATCGATAACGACTGTCTTATAGCCACGCAATGCTAAACCTGCGGCAAAAGAGGCACTTGTCGTGGTTTTGCCCACACCGCCTTTACCTGAAGTGATTACAACTATCTTCGCCACAATGGCACACTCCTATGAATCAATGGGATATCTTTTATATAAAAAAATAGCGCAATTGCACATTATTCACATGCTATATATACACTACCTGCGAAGGTAGCCTAGCATAAATAAACAAAAATTTATAGCACGTCCATAGTAAAGCGGAAAAACAGCTTATATATGGATCACAAAGCGGTGCTACCTAGAATTTTCTGGTCAATATTGCCTATTGTGAATAATAAAATAGACGCTGACGAGTAGTGTAGATAGTGGCAGAGCTAGCGATTCATCATAGAACAGTTTTGTTAAATAAACTTACTATAATATTAAGTGCGCTGTCTAAACGTCTACTATTGAGATTTTCTAATAAACGTTTTTTGATAAGCGTCATGTATGATGAAAATCGGCTTAGCCTGTCTACATTTATAAAAATCACGGACGCATCTATTGCTCTTAACGGTAAAAGATTTAAGCGTCATCCATTACCGTAAATACTAAGCCTTCACCTTCTACAAATCTTACTTGTACAGATTTGTCAATCACGTGCTCAGGTAAGTTGTCTCGTAAGCAATAAGTTCCCGCTACTGACACCAAAGAAGGGTTAAAAACTTGACAAAAAATACGAGCATCTTTGTCACCGGTAGCGCCAGCAACCAAACGCCCTTGGGCACGACCGTAAACGTGCAAGCTGTTATCGGTAATCGCTTCCGCCCCGCTATTGACACTATTGGTCAAAATCAAATCACCGCCCACGTGATTCAGGCTTTGTCCTGAACGTAGCATTTGATCGTAAATTAGGCTGGTAATATGCTCAGCGCTCATCAGTGTCTCTGCTGTGGCGTTTGCTATCGTTGTTTCTGTATTTGACTCGCTGATGGCTGCAGTATCATTGTTACTGTCTGAATTGGTACTGGCTGATTCTGTATGTTTATCATCGGGAGCTTTACTCACTTGAGTTGCAGCTTTCTTGCTAGGTAATATACGCTCAATACGTTTGCCATCAGCAGGGAAGATGGCCAATCGCTGTTCACGGGCTTGCGCATCTAGTGTACCAGTCACGACGCCAATAGGCTGTAAGCCCCACGACCATAAAAGCTCTACCAATGCTGAGAGATCTTGTTCAACCTCGCTATCGATAAGGATCGGGATATTGCTAGATTTATTACTAAGCGTTGCGGCAAGCTGGGCGTCTATCGCACTTAAATCATCTGTGCTAAATTGCAAACGTGAAAAAGTCAGCATCTTGCCATAAAATGCCAATGCTGGTGCGGCGCTCGAGCCTTGGCTGTCGTTGTCTGAAACTGTCATATATAAATCCTCAAGAGATAATTCTGTCACTGTATTCACGGTGTTGTTTTTATTATCGAGTCATACCATTCATTTGCTTGCCAAGCCTAATGTTTTTTAGGTAGGGCGTGCTATTAGCAGTATGGATTATAGATGAAGCATCTCTTGATGCTTCCACTGCTGCACTTTTACCTGCGCTTCAAATTCTGTCAAACTGTCATCAATGATACTCGAAATCAAGGTATCTAACGCAGTATTATCCGTATCGATACTGGCAATACCGTTGGCAATTGCTACCATCAATGAATCGAGGCGTTCGGGGTCTAGAAGGCGTTTATTCAGTGCGTAAACGACGTTTTCACCTATATTGTGACCGACGTGTTGCAGCTGTGATTCAATCAAGCTACCGGCAATCGGTATCATGCGTAGGTAGCGACGCATCTCAGGCGTATTGGCCAAACCCTCTTCAATAGCATTGCCCATCTCGCTGGCTAATATACTGCCGCCACCTGATGCTGCCGTCAACTCCTGTAGTTTTGGTGCTAGCTCTGTGCGCAGTATCGACAGCACTGCTGCCTCAATCTCGTTACGATTACGAGTTATCGTTGATTCAATAAAAGATTTATGCGTTTTAGGATCGGTCAGTTGCTGCCGAAAGTTTTGGATAGTCGTCAATATGACGCGGTCGGACAACTCTTCTAATAATAAGTCGATATAGAACCTAATTCGATTGATCCATGGCTGCGGCAGCACTTGGTAACCAAGTTGGTATAAGCGTCGCCCAATGATGACCGCTCGGAATAAACGTAAGGCACGCAGCTGCGGAAAGCACCCCAATACTTCATACCAATGTACAAAAGGAAAAAAGAACCAGCGATAGTAGACGTTTTGTTTAATCGCAATCGCCCAACGTAGCAGTAGCTCAAAGATCAAAAATAGGGTAAAAAATCCACCAGCGGTACGTAAAGGCTCATGTAAGGTATTTTGATACCAGTTGAGAGCATCGCTAATACTGAGCCATCCTGCGGCATTGCTACTAAAGCTACTCATCAAGATAGCATCAATACTAATCAATAATAGATCGATACTGATGGCAATAATCATCACGATATCGTAAGTGAGTTTTAAGCGATTTGGCGTTGGTCGGTTTGGCGGTGGCAGCGTATTATTAGGCGGCTGATTGGATACAGGCGCTGAGTCTAGAGGCAGGCTAGTAGAAGAGGAAGCGGGCACAGTCAAACCTTATAAATGATAAATAGCACGAAAAATAAGCGGCTCAAATAGTACAGGGCTATCAAGTCACTAACGGTCAAAAAGTCATGGGCTCATGACTATTCACATTATCAATGAATAGAGCCAAAAAACAACCCATCTTTCATTATAATTACGCATTATCATTTATGAGTTGGGGTTTACAGTTAGCATTTTAAACAACAGCGCTCAATCGTAGTTTTAAAACGACTTAAAGTAATTCACTGTTGTATGCCGTTGCTCTGTGAACGATGTCTCTAAGCATTCGGAGCTTTAGGGTTCGTTTCAAACTCAGCCAACATATCGGTAATACGCTGATCTTTTTGCTGCCAAATTTGCTCTACCCAATCAAACATTTGAGATTTTACCGCATCATCATTTTCGTAACCACCATTTTTAATATCGTTAAATAATGCATCAGGCATCTCAATATAACGCACATCGACGCCCAAACGCTTGATGTTACCTTTCCACAAATCACTATAACTTGGCACACCATCAGGATAAACGATGGTCATATCTAGCATGCCATCGATGTCTTCGCCTAGCGCGTTAATGGCTAAAGATAGGCCGCCTGCCCTTGGCTTCAATAAATGCGTATAAGGAGATTGTTGCTTTGCATGTTTGGCTTTGGTGAAACGCGTGCCTTCTAAGTAATTTAATAAAGTAAAAGGTTTGTCTTTTAACAGGGCACAGGCGCGTTTGGCTTCTTCGATGTCTTTGCCTTGTAGAGCAGGATTTTTAGCGACGGCTTCTTTAGAATGCCGACGCATCATTGGGAAGTCTAAAAAGTAAAAGGCTTGACCCACAATCGGAATGTAAATCAGTTCAAATTTGGTGAAAAACCGTGTCAATGGCAAGCGTTTTTCACTAATGTACTGCACGATACTGGTATCGACCCAAGACTGATGGTTGCTGACCAGCAAATATTTGCCATTGATGTGCACGTCATCGGGTAAGCTGATGCGCCAATCTTTACGTGGCAACATGTCATCGATCAAGGCACTGTTGCTACTGATCCAATAAGTCGCGATTTTGATGACCGCTTTGTCTGCGATAGGAGCACCAGTGATAACTTTGCCGACACCCATTAACCATAAGGGAATACTACCACCGAAGCTGTTGGCTGCAATAACCCCAGTCGCTGTCGCAAGTGAAACGGCTTTGCCTAATTTAGGGTTGCGTTCGTGTATTTTTCGAATAGTAGATGTCAATCGCATGCTAAATCCTTTTCGGTCAGTCTTATTAGTATATAAATGATTCATTGCCAGTTTTATTGCACAATTTTAGCAGAAACGGTTCAGAGTGTACGAGTGTAAACGTGACTTGTGATAACACCTTGCGCTAATGGATAGTTAAAAGTGAGAACACAAACGTATCCAATCACTGTGAAAGTCTCATTAAATCATTCTGCACTTCTCATACACAGGTGTGACAAAATATTACACATGATTAGATTGTAATTGCCATAATAATGACGAGTATATATTAAGCATGTAGATGGAATTAACAGAAAATATTTATAAAAAGCACACTTTGTTTGTCTATAATTTTTTAAACTTAAGAGGAAATATTATGCGTAATACATTAATGATTGCAGCAGTAGCGTCAGGTCTAGCTCTTAGCGGTTGTGCTACTGATCCAAACACTGGACAACAACGCTTGAACAAAACTGCCATTGGTACATTGGCAGGTGCTTTAGGTGGCGGTGCAATTTCAAAAGCAACAGGTGGTGATAACACAGGTCGTGATGCCGCGATTGGCGCAGCTTTGGGTGCTGGTGTTGGTTACTATATGGAGCGTCAAGCCAAGCAGCTTGAGCAGCAAATGGCTGGTACGGGTGTAACCGTTACGCCAAATGCGAATGGTAATATTGACCTAGTAATGCCAGGCAACATCACGTTCTCATTTGATGATGCGTCTTTAAACCCATCATTTAGACCAACGCTTGATAAGCTTGCATCAACGCTAAATGAGTATAACCAAAACACGATAACGGTTGCTGGTCATACTGATAGCAAAGGTTCTGATGCTTATAACATGAAACTGTCACGCGATCGTGCTTATGCAGTAGCCAACTATTTAAGCGCACGCGGTGTGGCTTCTAGCCGTATCAATGTCGTCGCTTATGGTGAGTCTCGTCCAGTTGCTGATAACAGCAGCGAGTATGGTCGTCAGCAAAACCGCCGTGTTGAATTAACCATCAATGCGCCAAACAACGTACGTTAATTCATACGATGGTCTAGCTGTCATTATAGTGTTAAACAAGGTCAGTGATAAACTGGCCTTTTTTTTATGCCTGATATTTAGATTTCAAATTCAAAATGATTTTAGGTATCAGGATTCCGTTATCTTTAAATCAATATTAAAATATTTTTGGTGTTTCTATTTATAAAACAATCGTTAGCTAAATGGTTACATTAATATTAATTAAATATTGATAATGATTATCAATAACACTATAATTTACAAAGCTTTGTTATTGTGGCGATACTAGGGTAGGTTGTCAGTTCATTTGAGGCTGTTCTAAATGGACCAAAAATAGCTAAATTTTGTCTAATAGTATCAAATTCTGGTCAATATCTTGATATTATGGGCGCTGTTTTTCTCATTTTTATCAGCATTATTTAAAATGAGGATATGCCCTAATGCTCTTTATTCAAAGCCCATTTTTCTTTTGCGATACTTTTTGAGGATATGTATGACGATTACCACAGTAACGAGCCGTAAGATTTTACCAACTACTTTAGCTGCTGCGCTTGCAGGGTTGTTAATGGTGTCGGGTTGTACCAAGCAAGCCAAGGAAGACACGGACTCTACCGCCGATACGCAAACAGCGGTGCAAGACACAACCGCTGCAGGTACGACGAAACTATCAGCGGTTGATCAAGCTTATACCGATAGACTTATGATCAGCTATGCCAACATGGCGCATGCTGCTTATAAAGATTCGCTAGATACTGCTAAAGCCCTGCAAACAGCAGTAGAGACATATGTGACAACACCAACCCAAGCAAACCTTGATGCGGCAAAAGCGGCGTATAAAGCCGCGCGCCAGCCGTATTCGCAAACTGAGATTTTCCGTTTTGATGAAGGCTTTGTGACAGCCAATGATAAACGAGCACTCGGTAGTATCGATGGTTGGGAAGGGCAGGTAAATGCTTGGCCACTTGATGAGGCGCTGATTGATTACGTTAGTGATGGCTATGAAGGTGAATACAATAGCCAGGACAATATCATCAATAGCGATAGCATTACGGTCGGTAGTATCAAACAAGATACCAGTACTATCACTCCTGAGCTGTTAGCAGAAATGAATGAGATTGGTGGCAGTGAAGCCAATGTGACGACCGGCTATCATGCGATTGAGTTTATGCTGTGGGGACAAGATACCAACGGTGTTGGCGAAGGTGCAGGCAATCGTCCAGTGACTGATTATGTAACTGAAGCGGGTCAATGTACCAGCGGTGAGACGGTCAATGAAGATGCTGGTATATGTGAGCGTCGTGGCGCGTTCTTAAAAGCAGCGACTCAATTATTGGTTGATGATTTGACTGCAATGGAAGCTGAGTGGCAGCCTGAGAGTGAGAATACCTTACGTAGCGACCTGATGGCTCGCAAATACGATAATGGTCTACGCCAAATCATGTATCAGATGGGCAGCTTAGCATTGGGTGAGCTTGCTTCTGAGCGTATACAGGTTGCGTTTGTAACGGGCTCTACCGAAGATGAGCACGAATGCTTCAGTGATTTGACCCATCTAAGCTATGCCAACAATGCCCGTGGTATCCAAAATGTCTTTAACGGCAACTATAAGACAGTCGCTGGTAAGAGCGTTGGTGGTTATGGTGTTAAAAACTACCTCGTCGATACCAACAACAAAGAAGCGGCTGATAAATTGGCGACTGACTTTGCTAAGGTAGAAGCCGCCTTTAATGTGATCGTTGAAAAAGGTGAAAAAGAAGGTATCAAAGTTGATCAAATGATTGCCACCGCTGGTCAAGTAAGTAAACAAGGTATTTCAGCTGAAGAGCAAAATACCCGTCGTAGCTGGATTGAAAATAGTATCACTAGCTTACAAGAGCTGACAGCTGGTATCGAAAATGCGGCAAAAGCGGTCGGTATTGACAATTTAGATGCTGACGCAGGTTCGCAGTTTTAATTGCTCACTAATCTACTGGCTTCACAGCAAGCATAGCAGTGATTGATATAGTATTGACCGACATAGCATTGATCGATAATGCCTGACAAGTCGTTATCAGCTAATGAGAATTATTTTCATGGAAAAATAATTTAGGTATAATACACACGTTGTCGACTACCGTTGGCAGCGTGTTTTTTTTACCATATTAAAATAGCCTGATAGGTCAGTACATCGCTGTACCTCATCGACTAGAAGTGAAACACTTTATAGCATGCGATTTTAATGGTTCTAGATTAGAACTAAGGTACTCTTTATGAACACCACGATGAACACCACAAATATTGTAAAAGCCAAAACCCCTACCTCTTTTTATGCGTCTTTTGTCAGCAAAACCACCCTGTTAAAGCCAACGCTTGGTATTCTATGCGTGCTATCTCTTAGTGCTTGTCAGCCGACGAACAGTGTGTCTGATGATATTTCTGAAAACGAAAAATCTGCCATTAATAATGCTGACAACCCAACGCTAACACCTGAACGCTTCCAAACCATCGAAACGCTCGCTGGCGTACCAATGCAGCAATTAGCAAGCTTTGATCCGCAAGAGGTCAAGCAAGGTGGTGATACAGGAATCAGTATTAGCAGCGCTGAGAGTTACTCTAAACCTTCATCAAACTTGACGGCATCACGAAAAGGGCATTTCTTTATTGGTAATGCGTTCTTTCGGCAGCCGTGGGTGATTGCCCCTGCCAGCACCGACAGCCGCGATGGTCTGGGCGCATTGTTCAATGTTGCTGCCTGTCAGTCGTGCCATGTCAAGGACGGTCGCGGTCATGCACCTATGACTAGTGATGACGATGCTGATAGCTTGCTTATTCGCCTTGCGATGCCAGCGACCACCGATGAGCAGCGTCAGCAACTGCAAAACTCACTTATCGAAAAAGTCGTTCATCCTATGTATGGTGGTCAGCTACAAGATCGAGGTATCCAAGGTGTGCCTGCTGAAGCCAGAATTGCGGTGCAGTGGACAGACAAGCCCATTACTTTTGCAGATGGTCATATCGAAACATTGCGTGCGCCCACCTTTAATTTAACCAAACCGGGTTATGGGGCATTTGATAATGATTTGATGGTGTCGCCGCGAGTGGCTTTACCGATGATTGGGCTTGGATTACTTGAGCAAATACCGGATGAAGCGATTAAAAAACAAGCGGTTGATAATAAAAACAGTACGAATGGTGATATCAGTGGCAAGTTCAATTGGGTAATGGATCCACAGACTGGCAAGCATGCCCTTGGCCGCTTTGGCTGGAAAGCTGGGCAAACCAAGCTGATTACTCAAAACCAAAGTGCTTTTAATGAAGACATGGGTTTGACCTCAAATATACGTCCTCATGAATCCTGTATGCCGACACAGACGGCTTGTATGAATGCGACGACTGGGGCTGATGAGCAAGGCAATGGCAAGCCGCCTGTTGAAGTCAATGATGAAGTGGCTAATTTTGTGGAGTTTTATACGCGCAATTTGGCAGTACCGCATCGGCGTGATGCTGACGATACGCTAGTGCTAGCGGGCAAAAAACGCTTTTATGATATGGGTTGTCAAAGTTGCCATACACCAAGATATCAGTTGCCAAAAACCGACGATGACCATCTTGAGCAGCATGGACAAGTGATTTATCCTTATACGGATTTGCTATTACATGACATGGGTGATGATCTTGCCGATCGCACGATTGCTGGGAAATTACCCGCAAAAAATATCCAAGTTGAGTTTTTAGCTAATTCTTATGAATGGCGTACGCCTGCTTTATGGGGCATTGGTCTGGCGCAAACGGTCGATCCACAAGCGACATTTTTGCATGATGGTCGCGCCCGTACGTTAATGGAAGCGGTGCTATGGCACGGCGGTGAAGCCCAAAAGCAACAGCAAAAAGTACTCAAACTCGACAAACAAGGTCGTTCTGAATTGAATGCGTTCTTACAGTCATTATAGAGATAATGTCATTTATCTATGCTAAATGACTGAGCAATAACTGAGAAAATAAGTAAGTGTTGATAAGGTTATCCGCCCAATCAGAGACTAGAGACTAGAGCTTGTAAAGATTAGAATTTAAACCATTATTGATAATAATATTGAGAAATTTATGAAAATAAACCATGCTTTAGCGATGGCCTTATCGGCCTTAAGCGCAGGCTTGCTGATCAGCTGCGTCAAACCGGCTGATGACAATAAAGCGCCAGAAGTAGATAGCCAAAAAGTTGCGCAAAACAGTGCGGCATCTACAAGCGCAGCAGAAAAAGATAGTAGTGGAGATAAAATTACCGCTGTCGATATTAGTGCCGAGACTGAAAAGACCTATTTGACCCATGTGGCAAATGACATTGTCATTCCAGCCTATGCGGATGCCGCAAAACAAAGTGATTTATTGCATGATTTGGCACAAAAGCATTGTCAGCAAGCACCAGTCAGCGGTGATGAGCTGCAAGCACTGCGCGATCAATGGCTAGTGCTCGCACAAGCATGGGCAGGCGCTGAGATGATTAACTTTGGTCCAGCGACCGCCAGCATGAGTAATTTATATATCAATTACTATCCTGATGAGCGCGGTCTGGTACACAGTGGCGTTGCCGATCTAATCGCTGCCAATCCTAAGCTCACCGCCGAGCAATTGGCTAACGAGAGTGCCATCGTGCAAGGGGTGCCAGGATTAGAAGAAGCGTTATATGCCAATGACAGTCTGGATGCTGCTCAATGTGCTTATGTGATTAGTGCAAGCAGTGCTTTGAGCACGCGCCTAAAAGATATTGAGAAAAACTGGCAGCAAAATGCCACTAATCTATTAGCCATTGATAAAACGGCTGACAGCGATCAAGGATTGAATCAATGGTTTAATTCTTTACTCTCGTTGGTTGAGACCATGAAGTCTAATGCCATCGATCAACCGTTAGGCTTAACAGGAAAGGCAAAAGGTCATTTGCCAGCCGCTACCGCAGAGCAAAGCCGTGCCATTATCAATGCTAAATTGGCGACATTGAATGAAGTAATGACGGATCCCGTTTTGACCGCTATTTTGGGCAGCAATAATGAAAATGAAGTAGCGGATAATTTATCAACCGCACTTGCTGATGCCACCACATTATTAGCGCAAATGCCAGAAGACTTAGGGACCGCCGATAAAGCCACTCAACAAGAGCTGTATGATCACCTCACGACTATTACACGTCTTATTAAGCGCCAATTGATTCCGGCGCTGGGTATCCGTGTGGGCTTTAACAGTACTGATGGCGATTAAAAAAATGCACTCTATCGATACTAAGACAGCAAATAAATCACAGCCGCAGCCAGAAGATAAGCATTCTAATAATGAGCTGCTGGCAACATCAGCATTGACGATGCTTTCTACTATAATGGGTACCGTAGCGTTTGTCGGTATTCATCATCGTTATCGCAAGCAGCGTCAGCCTGATGCCCGCTTGCAAGATTATGTCGTAGGCATACGTTCGCAGTTGCAGTCGTTAACCTCTACACCGATACCCCAGCTAGCACGGTTTAGTTACGCTTGTCAGCAAGCCGCTACTGCATGGCAACACGCTTACCATTTATCGCTAGATGATCGGCAAAATACCAACCATCATAGTGTCGCTGACTTTAGCGCGGCACATACCACCACCGTATTGACGCGACCCATTTGTTGGGTTAGCGGCGTGGCGTCTATGCCAAAAAATAGCGCCTTAGCAAATGATGATCAGCGTGCTGACAATGATTTTGGTGTGGTCGGTATTGATGCTGATCGACAAATCGTTTGGCAAACGACCATGCCTGAACGTGTCCATGATATTGTCGTTCAGCCTGTGCTTAGTGATCAAGATAGTACGATGAAGAATCATAGCAGTCGTGACGTCGTGGTGATGGGGCGCCGTCCGAGCGAAAAATTCTGGGTGCTTGATACTGCGACAGGACAAGTAAAATTCGCTATTAACGCTGCAAACAACCGTCATTTTTATGGACACGCTTGTTATAGCTTAGATGGTAAGTTGCTGTATGTGACCGAGAATGACACCATAAGTTTGCATGGTAAAATCGGTATCTACGATGCTTACGATAATTATAAGAAAATAGCAGAGTATGACTCGCATGGTATCGGACCGCACGAGCTGGTTATGCATCCTGATGGCGAGACGTTAGTGATCGCTAACGGCGGTATCAAAACCGAGCAAGCGTCGCGTGAAGAGCTAAATCTAGACAGCATGTGTCCTTCATTGGTTTACGTTAATCGTCATACTGGTGCTTTACTTGAGCAGATTATGCCTGAGCACAATCAAATGAGCGTGCGTCACCTAGCCATGCATGGCAATGGAACGGTGATGATAGGCATTCAATTTCAAGGCGAAAAGCATATCAATGTGCCGTTAGTATTGACCCATAAGCGCGGTGATACGGATTTTAAACCCCTTATTATGCCCAATGATCAATGGCAGCGCTTTCATCAGTATATCGCCAGTGTAGCGGTCGATAGTGCGCGTAACCTACTATGCGTGACCACACCAATTGGCGGTTGTGCAGCGATTTACGATTTAAATACTCGTACATTGATTGATGATGTTAGCCTGCCAGATTGTGCAGGGGCAGCAGTATTGTCTAATAATAATACTGAAAAAGCAGAAGATAATAATGAGCAATCAGGTTTTATCGTTAGTGATGGTCAAGGTCAATTGACCAGATTAACGGTCAATGATTTATCTATATCAAACTCAGACATCGTCACTACAAATCAAGCTATCGTTAAAGACAGTCAATGCCATATGATGTCCTTTGATAATCATCTGCAAGCGCTCTGAGCATGAATGTACCGCCAGCATATCAGTCTATTTTATTAGACAGCGCTAAACATTGTTTGGCGCAAGCAGGTATTGAGCTACATATCAGCAAAAAGCGGGTCAAAAATATCAATTTCCGCTTAAAGCCACATCAATTACTGGTATCTGTACCACTATTTATTAGCCCAGCCGAAGCTGCGCAGGCTGTGATGAAACGCGTGTCATGGGCGATAGCAAACCATCCGCAAGTATTAGAGCAGTATAAACGGCAACAACTTGCTTTAGCGCAAGCTTTAACTGCTGATAGTACTTTGCTATTGTGGGGTAAAGAGCAACCGTTCACTTTAAACCATGATGAAAAACTTGCCTATTATCGGCAACATCTTTCTGAAGTGATACCTGCATTATTTGCAAAGTGGCAACCGATTGTCGGTGCGACAGCCAATGAGATACGCCTTAAAAAAATGCATACGCGTTGGGGCAGTTGTAATACGCGTGCGCGCCGAATTTGGTTGTCTGTGTATCTGCCTGCTTATCCTATTGCGTGCACCGAATACGTCATCGTCCATGAGCTGTGTCATTTACATCATGCCAATCATAGCCGTGCCTTTTGGCAAACGGTCGCAACCGCAATGCCAGATTATCAGCATTGGCACAATATGCTGGCAGGGAAGACTGGAAAATTAGATTAAACGATTTCTCTAAATAATATCCATAATCGTAAGGCTTGTCCTCATTTTTATCACCATCTTTAAAATGAGACACGCTCTAATAAGCCTGATATGATAAGAAATAACGATACAAATCGTGTCGTTTAAATAATAAGTTTGTCTACAGGGATGTCATATGGAAAACGTCAATCAAGCGGAATTTTGGCAGCAGCGTTATGAGCAAGACAGTATCGGTTGGGATATGGGACAGGTATCGCCACCGCTCAAAGCTTATATTGACCAACTGCCCGAATCTGCCAAAGAGCAAGCGATTCTGGTGCCGGGTGCGGGCAATGCTTACGAAGTAGGTTATTTACATGAGCAAGGATTTACCAATGTCACCTTGGTTGATTTTGCCCCAGCGCCGATTGCAGCGTTTGCTGAGCGTTATCCTAACTTTCCAGTTGAGCATTTAATCTGTGCCGACTTTTTTGAGTTATCGCCTGAGCAGTATCAGTTTGATTGGGTGCTTGAGCAGACGTTTTTTTGTGCGATAAATCCATCACGCCGTGACGAGTATGTGCAGCAGATGGCAGCGTTACTGAAACCGAATGGTAAGCTGATTGGTTTGCTCTTTGATAAAGACTTTGGACGAGAAGAACCACCGTTTGGCGGCACAAAAGCTGAATATCAGCGGCGTTTTGAGCAGCGTTTTGATATTGAAATCATGGAGCCAAGCTATAATTCGCATCCTGCACGGCAGGGCAGTGAGTTGTTTATTAAGATGCGTGTAAAAGCGTAATTTCGTGCTCAATATTTTTTCGCACCTGTTTTTCTAACCGTGCATAGTAATAATCTGTCAGATAAAGCGTTGGATGTGCCAGTAATTCTTTTAATACTGCCATGCGTCCGACGCGATAATCGCCATCTGAGACATGCGTATACTCTTGGCGTACAGCGTGAGCATAGTGTTCATACTCCGACCAAGATGACCCTAAAACACTTAAGTCCATATCTAGGAAATAAGCGGCATCGCTGTATTTTTCTCTCTCTTTAGCCTCGTTTGACCATTTGTCAATTTGATGACTAGCCGTCATCATAATCAGCGCATAGATATGTTGGCATTGCTCCGCACTTAAATAACCAGTTAATGACTCTACTGCATATTCTGCACTTTTAAGCTCATTATCTGAGCGCGTCGGTTCATATATCACATCATGATACGACAGTGCTAACGCAATGATATGCGGCTCATGCAAATTATCCTTAACCTGATCGAACTGCCCAAACAACTGCTGAATATGCTGCAAGCTATGATAAGCACGCTGCGGCTCGTTATAACGCATGGCTATATCCTGCCAAAGTATGCTCACTTGCTCTGGCGTGATATGGCTACTCATAGCGGATAAATGCCACGTGAAAATCGTACCAAGCTCAGTATTTAGTTGCGACAAATCGTCCATCGTTAACCTTCATTTGATAACTGCTGGCAATTTACAACCAACAGATTATTCTTTATTAGCGGTATCTTCAAAGGCTTGCTTAAACACTTTACCCAATAAGTTGACGTCATCGACACGGGCATAGTTCAAACGAGTGACAAAAGCAATATGACGATGCGGTCCTTTCTCAGCGAGTGGTATCGCGACGGCATTTTGGTTCTGCAGATGTAGCTGGTCGAGCGCCATCTCTGGCACCAATGTCGTCCCCATATTGGCAAGTGCCATCTGTATAAGGGTGTTTAGACTGGCGTCTGAAAAGCTTGATTTCATCTGTGCACGGTCAAAATGACAAACAGAAAGGGTTTGATCGGTCAAGCAATGCCCTTCGCCGAGCAGCATAAGATTGGCGGTAGCCAGCTCATCCGCGTTGATGGTTTCAAGCTTGGCATGCACATCATCTTTTGGGAATACGGCAAAGAAATCCTCGCTCCAAAACTCAAAGCTGTGCAAACCATCGACTGCATAAGGCAGCGCAATAATAGCCGTATCAATATGACCGTAACGCACTTGCTCTAGCAAGCGCTCCGTTTGTTGCTCAACGATGGTCATACGAAATTCTGGATAATTTGCTCGCAGGGCAGGCAATACTTTTGGCAGCAGATAAGGCGCAATCGTTGGAATGATACCGACAGTCATCGGATACGCCAGCGGCGATTGATGGCTATGGGCGCGTGTGGTCAAATCATTGACTTCAGAAAAAACTCGTTGCGCCCGTGTTAAAATGTCTTCACCAATAGGGGTAATCAATACTTGCTTATTATTACGCTCAAAAATCTGCGTATCCAGTTGCTTTTCTAACTCGGCAATACCCAAGCTCAGTGCCGATTGTGAGATATTACAGTCTTCAGCTGCACGTTTGAAGTGACGGTGTTTGGCCACTGCTAAAGCAAACTCAAGTTGACGTAAAGTAATCATAAAACCTCTCTATTAATGGGTTTTTAACGTGATATATTATGCTGATTCATTGGGTGTAACAATTCGATATCCAAACTCGATGTCATCTTAACGTAACCTAACGGCTGTATAGTGACTGACGCATGCTCTATAGTGGCTTACGCATAATGCACTGATGATAAAAAGTAGAGAGAATAGTTTAACAAGTTTAATAAAACAAAACATCACATTAAAAACTTTTAACTAGATTAACGATAGAATTCGCGTATAGTTTGTCAGGTAGCCCAAAGCAGTAAAGGCTTAATAGAAACAATCATACCAAGAAATTTTAATCAACTTAACTATCAATCAACTATAAAGGAGCCAATCATGGCGTCTATTATCAATCAAGAAATCCCAGAATTTTCAGCTGATGCGTACGTTAATGGTGAATTCAAAACCATCACTTCAGAAGATGTAAAAGGCAACTGGGCAATCTTTTTATTCTACCCAGCTGACTTTACCTTTGTTTGCCCAACTGAGCTTGAAGACATGGCGGCTCATTATGACGAGCTTAAAGGTTTGGGCGTAGAAGTATACTCAGTGTCTACGGATACTCATTTCACGCATAAAGCATGGCATGATTCTTCAGAAGCGATCGGTAAAGTACAATACCCAATGATCGGTGATCCTACTGGCCGTATCACTCGTGGCTTTAACGTCATGATCGAAGAAGCAGGTTTGGCTGAACGCGGTACATTCCTAGTTGATCCAGACGGCTTGATTCAAGTTGCTGAGATTCATGCTGGTGGTATTGGCCGTAGTGCAAAAGACATGCTACGTAAAGTGAAAGCAGCTCAATATGTTCGTGAAAACGATGGCGAAGTTTGCCCAGCAGCTTGGGAAGCTGGTCAAGAAACATTAAAACCAAGTCTTGATCTTGTTGGTAAAATCTAACTATTGATTTAACGAACTTGCTCAATACTTTAGATATTTGTAGTGCTGTATATCCTACTTTGAGTTAAATCAGCATTATAAATGAAGACCCCATCAGCATAAGTTGATGGGGTCTTTTTATGTCATTTATCAATAAGTGTTTTTATTCATGCATCGTGATAATAAGTGAAGCGCTAAGCATGAGATTGTAGTTTATTTTTATCAATTATCTTATAAATCTCATCTTTTAAATGCAGTTTTCGTCGTTTCATCAGTTCAATTTCTTCATCGCGACTGGTGTGTGTCACCAAGTTTTTATCCAACTGATTAATCTGCTGATCTAGCTGGGTATGCTCATCAAAGATCGTCGCAAAATGACTGTCTTTTAGCTTAAGCTCAGCAATAATGTCTTTGTTATCTTGCCATGTATCAGTCTTTCTCATGTTGTCATCCTTGTTATGAAGCGCAAGTTTGCAGTAAGCATCCGCGCATGGTCGTAAGATTGTTTTGATGAATTGCTATGATTTTGAGACTTGATTTTATTAAGCCAAAACACTATTTAGCTCAATATGGATAAGACCTAATAGTAGCAGAAAGCTTCTTTGATAAACTTGCATAAAAGACAATCTGCAACGAGGGAAATAAGAGTTTTTCCTATTAACCTCATTTGATTGTAGCGAAAAAACAGCCTTGTTACCACGAGAATAATTTAGATGTGTATTGAAATTTAATTTAAAATAATAATTAATGATTGGTTTTATAAAACATAAGGTTTGAGTTTCTCAGCTTGCCGAAACCCTCAGAACCTATGATAATAGAGACATCAAAGGGCATAAATTCATGGCCTATAATATTTTAGATAAAATTATTAATACCAAATAGTCTATATGTGAACGAGCAACATGACAGTTGCCGTTACATATCCAGTAATGATGAGGAACAAACATGATAGATAAAAGTTTATTAGATGCCATCAAAAGTTATAGCGAAAAAATGACTCGTCCAATTACCTTCGTATTGGGTAGTGGCGAACATAGTAAACGTGCTGAGTTGATTGATTTTTTGACTAAAATCGCTGGCACCACAGATAAAATCAATTTTGATGCAACAGCAACTGATGATAGCTTACCAAGTCCAATTAGCTTTAAAGTGGTCAGTCATGTCGATGGTGCATTGACTGATACGGGTATTGTTTTTAGTGGTATCCCCGGTGGTCATGAGTTTACTTCGCTGATTTTGGCTATTTTGCAAGCCGGTGGTCATACACTAAAATTGGATGAAAGTATTCAAAAGCTGATTAAGCGTTTTAATAAGCCACTACAGTTCCAAACTTACGTGTCGCTATCTTGCCACAGTTGCCCAGAAGTGGTACAAGCGCTCAACCAGTTTGCACTATTGAACGATGGCATTAGCAACGAGATGATTGATGGTGCTCTATTCCAAGAGCAGGTTGATGCTAATAACATCCAAGGTGTACCAGCGGTATTCTTAAATGGTAAACCGTTTGCCAATGGTCTCATCGATACGGCCAAATTGATTGGAAAGTTGCAAGAGCAATTTCCTGACTTGTTAGAAGAAGCTGATGACGATGCTGAGCAGTTAGAGCAGCAAGATGTGACGATTATTGGTGCAGGTCCAGCTGGCGTTGCCGCTGCAATTTATACCGCTCGTAAAGGCTTAAAAGTGACGATGGTTGCTGATCGTATCGGCGGACAGGTGAAAGACACGCAGGATATCGAAAACTTGATTTCTGTGCCTTTAACGACTGGTACTGAGCTGTCAGCGAACTTTGAAAAGCATTTGCGCGAATACGATATTACTTTAAAAGAGCACGTCAGCGTCAAAGAAATCAGTGAGACAGAAGATGAAAACTATCGCATTCATCTAAACACGGGTGAGACGTTTGAGACACGCAGTATTATCTTAGCGACGGGTGCTCAGTGGCGTAAGCTTGGTGTCCCGGGTGAAGAAGAAAACATCGGTAAAGGCGTGGCTTTCTGTGCGCACTGTGATGGCCCATTCTTTAAGGGTAAAGACATTGCTGTCGTCGGTGGTGGTAACTCTGGTATCGAAGCGGCATTAGATCTTGCTGGTATCGTGAAGCATGTGACCGTGCTTGAGTTCGCGGATGATTTAAAAGCGGATCAGGTATTGATTAACAAAGCCAAAGAGAAAGCCAATATCGAATTTATCACTGGCGCAGCGACGCAAGAAATTAAAGCGACTGATGGTAAAGTGACTTCGATCGTTTATCAAGATCGCAGCACAGGTGATACTCATGAGCGTGACTTGGCAGGGGTGTTTGTACAGATCGGCTTAGTACCGAACTCTGCGTTTGTCAAAGGCTTTGTCGATTTAAATCGCTTTGGTGAGATTGAGATTGATGAGCGCTGCCGTACGGATCGTAAAGGTATTTTTGCTTGTGGTGACGTCACGACTGTGCCGTTTAAGCAAATCAACATTGCGATGGGCGAAGGTTCAAAAGCCGCATTATCGGCGTTTGAATATTTAGTTATGCAGTAAGTTTGAAATTAGTTTGAATTTGAAAAGCCACCTCTTTTGAGGTGGTTTTTTTTGTGGGTGCTGATATACCGCTTGTTAAATTATATAAGTTGACGTATGTTCGTTAATATTTTTTATGAGAACTTAGTAGTGAAAAATAAATATGTAAGCAACAAAAATGATCATTGGGTTAAATGTCTGGTTTTTATATCGTTTATATTTAGTGTAACCAATGCTTATGCAGGGCAAACCGTCAATGAGATTCTGAATGAATACTATCCCATCTATAATGAGACAAAGCAGTGTCGAGGTATTATGGCTAATGATGGCTAATGATGGCTCATCAGATGGCGAAGGCACACTTTATCAAAACGGTTACTGTATTAAAATTGATAGACAATTGAAGGTAGAAACTAGACAAGGCACAAGATTGTATGTATCGGTAACTGGCGACATAGGTTTTAATGAAGACGGTAGCCAAGCTTATGGGGCACACGTCTTTTCTGGTCTAGTAGGCATGTTTGTTCTAAAGCCACGAGGTTCAGGCTGGGAAGTAGAATCTGCCAATCCAGCGATGAATGCAGGTGCTTCTGGTAAAGGTCTAAAAGACTGGAAGCTGATACAAGTTGCCCCTGATAAGTGGGGATTTATTAATATTCATAGTGACTCGCATTGGGTTCATTCAGGGTCAGCTTTTATTTTACTTACTCCAGACAAGAGTAATATTAGAAGAAGCTGGGTAGAAGCCAAGTATGAACATTCTAATGGAGGATCTGGTTCAGCAGGAGGTTGTAGCAATCCTGATGCCAGTACTTGTACACTTTTAAAGGCTAAGCTAGGCGTTGATAAGAAGACGATAATTAATGGTTTTTATCCATTAGAGATTACGCTAAACGGTTTTGAAGATGATAAGGTATATAAAAATCAAGTCTATCTTATTAAGTATCAGCCCCGATTAGGGTATCAAGTACCTAATGATTATCCAATGAAAGATGTCAGCTTTTGATTCATATTCATAACTATATTCGTGTTTCATAAAAATGAACGATAAAAATTTTGAGAGCTTCAAAGGAAGTATTTAAGATGTTCAAATCTAATTTAGGATTACTCAGCTTAAGAAAAGTAGCGTTCCTTATTACAGTCACATTAATATGCGGTACAGCCTCTGCTGCTGATAGTGTGATGGATATCCTCAAGCCGTACTATCCGCTTTATAATGAAGCATTAGGGTGTCATGGTGCGATTGCCCCTTCTGGTTCCGTCAATGGTTTAACTAGAGAGCCTTATATGACGGGCTATTGCATCGATATTGATAGGCAAAAGGTCATAGAGACGGATAAAGGTAAACGCTTATATATATTAATTACAGGTGATGTTAGCTTTGATGAAGATGGTGAAGAAGTTTTACGTGGTCATGCCGATAGTGGTTTAGTCGGTATGTTTGTTTTAAAGCCTAAGGGTGAAGGCTGGCAAGTTGAGTCGGCCAATCCTACTATGAATGCAGGCAGTAATGGTCTTGGTTTAGGTGGTTGGGATTTAGAACAGTTTGCGACAAATACGTGGGGCTTTATAAATGAGCATGGTGATACGCACCAAGGTTATTACAGTGATAGTCTTGTCATATTGACACCTAGTGGCAGCGGTATTACACAGAGTTGGATAGGTATTAATTTTAATAACGAAAATGCGGGGAAATGCGAAGACGATATGTCAGAGTGTGATGATGTCAAAGCTACTTTTACTGTTGATAGCAGTAGGGTAGTCAATGGGTTTTATCCTTTAGAACTAACCATCAATGGGCGGACAAAAGGTAAGGTATATACTGATTTTGTTTATCGTATTCATTATCAAAAAGACAAAGGTTATATAGAGCCTAATGATTATCCTTTAAAAGATAACTACTAAGCTCGTTTCCAATGATTAACTTTTAATCGAGAACATCCCAGATTCTGTGTAACTGCCATTTAGATTAAATGCTTACTGATACGGTCATCAGACATAATCATAAAACGATTCAAAGCAGACGTCCAGTTACGAATGGGCATCGACCACTTTTTGGATGCC
>NZ_DKHR01000060.1:6027-40179 GCF_002453835.1 Psychrobacter sp. UBA6739 | reverse complement strand
GTGCTGCACGATATCAATCAAGCCGCGCAGTTCGCCGATACCGTGGTCACTATGAAAGAGGGTCAGGTAATGGCTGTCGGTCAACCTGCAGAGGTCATCACCCAAACAACCATGAAGGATCTGTATAACGTCGATGTTACCGTGCTCCGTCATCAAGGTCGCCCAGTGATTGTCGATAGCTTATAACCTGCTGTCTAATAAATTAAAAAGATGAATCCATATAAGAAATGCTGTTCATAAAATATAGGTAATATTTTAATAGAAATGACTGTTAACTATTTTTTCAACCAAATTCAATTAAGAACTACAAGATGATGGCTATGTGTTATCTGTTTTAATGATTGTTTGTAAGATCATAAGTAAGATTGGTTGTACAAATCAAAAGGTCTGAACAATTAGTTCAGACCTTTTTGCGTCCTAAAGAAAATACTATATCTAAAGATTAGAAATCAAAACTAACATCAAACACATAAGCACGGCCTGGCTCATTAAAGGTTCGAGCACCCGCATTGGTACCCGTGCCTTCGCGCTTAATTTGCTTATCAAATAGGTTTTTGATCCCTGCTCCAACGGTAACACTGTCGGTTAGATTATAGCGAGTGCTGATATTTGCCAGCGCATAAGGCTTACGGTCTAACTTTAAGGTACTCAGTTCATCACCAGTAGTAACCGAAATTTCAGGTGCATCAATGGTGCCATAATAGCTGACGCCTAAGTCGGCATTCCAGCGAGGGGTAATGTCCCAGTTAACATTGGAATTTACAGTAAATTTAGGAATTATCGATAGCGGCTCACCCGTATCTTTACGTTCTGAACGCAGATTTCCCGTAACGTTGGTGTACCAAGAGAGTGCGTCAGTCACTGGAACTGTGACAAAGCCTTCAAGACCTTCAATGATGGCTTCACCTTGGTTCTCCCACTGGAAGATAGAACGGTTAGTCGCCGAATCTACTGCTACCCGGTCTACACCCGCACCAATACGGTTATCATAGGCATTATGATAATACGTCAAGCCCGCATTCAGCCCTGTGCCATCATCATAGGTAAAAGTCAGCTCTTTGTTCCAAGAAGTTTCATGCTCAAGATCAGGGTTGCCCAGCACTTGACAGCCCCGTTGATCTTCAGGCACCCAAGAAGGACAGCCATTACCCTTGGTGTAATAGATGTAGTTAGGATCTAATAAGTAGAGCTCAGGCGCCTTAAAAGCGCGACTAATGCCGGTTTTAACTGACCAGTTAGGGCTAAAATCCCACGTGGTATTGATACTTGGTGACCAATTACTCCCTGCTTCACTGTGATAATCAAAACGTAACCCTGGCGTTACATACCAATCTGGAGTGATTTGGTAGTTATCTTCTACATAAGCACCGACGAGGTAAGCATCTGATTTTGGATCACGCTTAGCAGGGTCAGTTTCGACATCGCCGAAGTCAAAACCATCATCAAAGGTTAAGTCAGACACTAAAGGATTGGTCAGTTTTTCACCACGGAACTCAGCGCCTGCAGTCAACGTATGACGATCAAAGAATATATCCCACTCTGACTTGGCGTTTAGTGTGTCATAGGTCGCCTCGTTCCAGTTATAGTCCTCGCCTGCGGCTGGTGGTTTAATTTGACCTTCACCTCCACCAGCCGTGCCTTCAGCCAAACGCTCATTATTGGTACGGCTAAACTCTAAGTAGCTGTTGCTACGGGTATTGTCATAATCACCACGGTGCGTGATGGCAGCACCATAGCGTCGCATCTTATTGGTAGATTCTCCAGCTAAGGTTTCGACCAAATCATTATTGACATTTTGAAATTGTGAGTCGCCCGCCCAGCGATTATCCTGGGTACTATAGTTGACTTCAAAACCTACCGTGTTCATCGCATCCATAGCGTATTCAAAGAGCTGGCGGACATCTATATTCTCTACGCCTTCAACCCCAGCTGCAATAGAAGCGACTGGTCCGTCACGCCCATCTACAATTTGGGCGTCTTCGGCATTGATATAAGGGTCATCGCCTTCACTATCGTGGTAACCAAGCGTAGTACGGAAGGACAGCTTGTCGCTTAAAGAACCAGCCATATTGATATTGGTGCGCCAGTCTTTACCTTCCAAGTCACTCTCTGGGGACTCGTAGTGACCAGTGACCGAAAATTCTTTTTTAGTAGGCGCTTTAGTGATGATGTTGACTACCCCGCCCATACTACCAGAACCATAGCGAGCCGCGGCTGGACCACGCAATACTTCGATTCGTTCAATAGCGCTCGGCGGCACCCATTGCGAGTCTCCACGGGTATCTTGCTCGCTAGCCCTACCAGGGCGAACGGCATTGCGAGAAGTAACAGGACGGCCGTCGATTAAAATCAGCGTGTTATTCGGGCCCATACCACGTAGGTCAATCTGGCGCTGATTACCGCGCTGACCAGAAGTAGACGAGCCAGATAGGTTAACCCCAGGCATTTTGCGCACGATCTCTGCAATATCATTGGAAACAGAAGCTTTTTTGATAGCCTCTTCACTAATCACTGAAAGCCCAGCTGCTTGTTCGAGCTCCTCTCTTGCCGCCTTAACAACAATGGTATCTAGCTCAACAGAAGGCATCGCCTGCTGTTCATCAACTTCTTGCGCTGCTATTTGTGGTACGTTGCGGCTATCTATCTCAGCAGCGAATGCAGTTGTACTCAAAATAGAGGCGATAGCAATGCCAAGCAAAGCTTTGCCAGTCGCTAAGCGTAACGGCTTTGGTAGGTAAAGAGCATTTATAGAAGCAGAAGAAATTGGTAATGTTGGCATAGATGAAAATCCTAGAAATATTTAGTGTTTACCAATACTTTGCAAATTTTCTGATAGAGCAAATTCGCTATAACATTATGGGTAAGCGCTAGAAAAGCATGCAAAAGTGGTTATTTTTTAATTTTATAACAACAGAATAAATGAAGCATTGATATCGATAAGACCTTGAAAATAGAGCACGCAAAGAACTGATCGATGCTTATTAATAAAGAGTGCACACTTTAGCAACATTATAAAAATAATGCAAATACTAATNNATTAGTATTTGCATTATTTTTATATGCACTAAGTCAGTTAACCACTACACCTATCTTCATATCATGTAGCTAAAGTTTCCCAAATTGAGGTCTACGGATTTAACGGGATAGGTCACTTGTCGCGCCTCTTCTATATTTCTAAAATGCGTATTTCTTAAATAATAAGTGGGGATTTTTTTGTCTAATTTTCTAGAATTATAGTCATACTTATTATTCGTAAGTTTACATCGCATCTACATAATTAAGAGTAATAAGCGTTCTGTTGAAATATATAACGCTAAAATCAACCAGACTAAGGTGCTTAATTTTTTAGGTATCAAAAGTTTTTAGGCATGAAAAAGCCAAGACAAGCTTGGCTATTCTCATATATCATAAAGTCACTTGATTAGCATATCATAAGTTTATCTTGATAATTTTTACTGCATAAATTACCGCTCTAACGATCAAACCCAACCCGCTTCCAAAAGCTGCTCAGTATTACTTATTTTGAATTCATGATATAGATTAAAAAATACTGCGGGGTCTTCAATGTTATCGAGCAACTCGCGTTTATTGAGCGCCACAAACATCGCAAGTGCATAAGCCGCACAATGGATAGACTTTTTAGGATTAAACTCACGATCCGTAAAGGCTTGATATTGCATAACTTCTTCATGCAAATGCGGGTTTTGCTTTAGGGCATTCACATAGAGCCAATCATAAAATGTGGTTAATGGCTCTACGCTCCACTCCATGCCAAAATAATTATAGCCAATCAGTTCACCCGAGGTCATTAAGCGCTCGTCCTTTCTGGCTTGTCTTGGCGGCGCACTTAACAAGTCAGTATAGGGACCACCATCCTCAAAAACCATACTGCTTTGAAAGGCATTTTCGACACTGTACTGCTGCCCATCTTGTTCATTTGTTAGCTTCAAGCTTAATGGACTCAGCGGAAAACTCAATTTATTACCAGACTTGCTCGATAGCTCAAGGACGTGACTAAAGCCATACTTTTTGCGAATGACTTGATGCATATCATTAATGGATTTTTTCTTTTGGCGACTGGCAAACCCCACATGCCGCTCAAACCTAACCATATCTGTTTTTACCAGATTGTCACTGTTGGTTCTCGGCATAAATACGGGTCTGTGTTCTATAATATCTTGTCTTTGATCCACAGAATTCTGTGTTTGTTGCATAGCAATGTGCCTTATATCAATAGTCTTTTATAGCTAATCTTATATAAATATTCTTTTACAACGGCTCTTATAAAAATTGACGTTAAAACGTATTGTCCTGACATCAATTTTATGGATAGCTACCTACTCAGCTGCATCTAATAACTTGTTAAGCGCCTCTACCATGGCATCATCTATGATACTGTCTTCCACATAGCTTATTATCTCGTCTATGGTGGTCAAATCCATTTCTCGAATACCCAAACTGGCTAGCTGCTCATTGATCGAGTCTAAACTGTCATTATCTTCAGTGTCGTCTAATAGATTTTCTTCAAATCTTCCTCTAACGAACCAGTACATTTTTTCTAGCACGGTTTCTTTTTTGGTTAAAGTAGAATAACCGTCACCATAAATAAACAAGTTGAAATAATAAGGTATCTCTACCTCATTAATGAAAAAAGTACGCTTACATTCTAGTGTATAGGCTTGAATCTCTTTGTCTTCAACGGATAGGTCTTCAGTGGCTTGGTCATCTTTATTGTTTTCATCACTGTCTTCATCGTATTCAATTGCTTCCTCTATCAATCCACCTAATATTTGATAGTCGCCCACTTTGATTTTATGGTTGTAAATGATAGAGGCGTCTGCGATTGCGTCGAAAATAATGGCACTGACATCTAACGTATGATCGTCAATATCATAAAAACTCTTTAGCGCGGGTAAAAACTCGGTCAGCTTTTCTTCAGGTACTGGTATCAAAAACTGCTGCTCATATATTTTAATCATGTCTTCAGGCGCATAAGTGTTGGCAGTATCGGTCTCGTTTCTACCAGTCGACTGTAAAGGTGCAAAATTATACGGGTTATAAGGATTAGTATCGGTCATTGGGGACGGCCTTTTTATTTGGGTATGCTGTGTTAAATGTTAATGCTACCAATTGATGAGTGATGTATCACATCCTACTCACACTGCGGCAGATCATACTCGATGCTATCAACCATCTCATGACGCTGTTCAATGATAAGTTGATAACCGTTAATCACGCCATTATACGGCAAGTGACCGTTATATTCTGCATAATGCGCAGCCAGACATTGTTGAATCACCAACTCACGCTTTGCCGCATTCATTTTGGCAATATTTTGCGGTAAATACGCAACAGCTTTACTGCTAGCCACGCCGCGCGACATCCAGTTAGCGCCCTCACTCCATGTAAAGTCGATGACCGCTCGCAATTGATATTGCGGTAGCGGATAAGGATAATGCGCCAAGTCATATTGGATTTGCGCAATATCCTCTGCAAAGGTGTCGTACTTTATATCGAGCACGGATAATAGTGCTTTTAAGAATTCATGAGCAGTAAAGTAGCTATCAATATCTGTCGCATTAAGTCCTAGTATGTCGCTAGACAATACATGGCGCAGACGATCACAGGCGGATATGATGTGTTTTGGCGGATAACCCATGGCTTGGACAATATCTTGCGAACGTCGTTCACATTTCTCTATTTGGCTAACCGCCTCTTTTGCCAAAGGATGCCGCGGCGTATAACGATGAGTATATTTGGAAGGCGTGAGATTTTGGCTATTGATATGAGACATCAGTGACTCCTGAACTCCGACAACAATAAATAAAATAAGCCCAAATAGGCAAGTCAAATCAGGCATGGATAACCTTGTCGGAGTACAGGCTCATGCGCTTTACCAGAGTGGTTTTATATCGTGCTGGAAGTTGCAATGTTTGCTAAGTGATGATTGAAAAACTTGGCAAACCGTTAAACCCACGATAGTTTTTGGGGCTGTCCTAGATAACTAGTTTAGTTCTTTATAATGGTAATTAATAAGGCCTTACTGCAAGGCTGATGGTATTTAATCTTCCCCATGATATGTCGCGTCATCCATCCAGATAATGGGGTCTTCGCACAGATGAAGCAAGTGATACCAAATATCTTCGCTACGGGCGATACGGTGATGACCACGTTCAAAATACTCCACTTCCCAGCTATCAGGTAAGTTGACCAACGTACGTCTGGCGACGGCGACATCTAAGCATTCATCATCAACCTCAACCATGACTACTACCATCTCAGTATCCGAGGTCGGAAATGACAGTTTCATATCAGCCACGTCTGGTATGCGATCGGCTAAAACCTCATTGGGATAAATGCAAGGTGCTATTAATAGCGCACGCAAATTGTATTTGTGGGCGAAATGATTGGCGAACCAGCCACCAAGTGAATGCCCTGCCAAGACCACTCGCGGATAATGCTTCATTTTTTCTAAAATTAACGCCTCATAAATATCGAAAATCTCGTTGAAATTATCTCGATAATTGACGGTTTGGCAGGTTTTGGGCTCACGGCTAATACAAGTATATTTACTGGTCTCATTACTCGAATCAAGACCGTGAAAGAATAGTAAAAATGTGTCATTATTTTCAATGGGAAACATCATAGTGCTCTCCTTTTAAGGATTTTTTATTTATTAGCATTACTTTTATACTTTAACCATAGACCATAAATGCGCTCAGCGACATCCATAGGAATCCTCGTATATCCAGCACCAAATGACACGTCATAGACCGCAGTCATCATCGCGAGAACCTCATCGGCGCTATCAGCACCCTCCTCAATCAGCATGTTAGCGATTTGCTCTGCCTCACTGCTGTACTCATCCCAAGTATCATTGTAATAACATCCCACAATACCAAAGTCATAACGATAGATCATATCGGTGATAGACCTCATTAAGCTTGCACTCGCGTGGTCATAATGTTCCGCCCATTGCTGGTATAACTGCTGACGTATGGGCAATACGCAAGGTAAAATAGGACGATCTTTAGGATCATTTCGTTTGTCTGCACTCACAACAGATAAGGGTTTGGCGCCACCTTCCCATAGCAATGGACAAGACGAAAACATGCCTTTTTCGCACACATTCAAACGCCATATTCCCCACATCTCCTTGCTGGCACGACTCATGGTATAGACAATAATTTGATTGAGATAATCACTATCATAGATGATATGTTGACGATCAATTCTCACGCCTTGCTTGGGCAAAACATCGGTATAAGTGAGGGATATATCACGTTCACTTGGTTCGGCAGCAACCACTACCTCAGGACAATCTGAATCTCTCTTCATCAGCTCATAGGGAGCAACAAAGCTCAATGTCTCATCGCTATTATTCACAAAGTAGATATCATCTTCATAGTTATTGATAGACTCGTTATGCAGATAAAACAACGGTATCTTTGGTTTAGTTTGTACCTTATCTTGAATGGCTTTAGGCAGTTTTGATCCACTTGACCAATTTAAATTATCGATACGTTTTTGCTCAAAAGTGTTAGTTGTGTTCATCATAGTATGGTCCTCATTTTTTAATTTATTTTGAATATCAGTAGCTTGTAGTATTTTTAATTTTGGGTGATTCTCAGAGCAAATTTAAGTCAGCCGAGCGTGTCCGCCGCTTTTAGAGCAACGTTAAAAAGTAAAATGAGTGTTTCAATGATGATTTTAGAAGTTATTTAAACTTATTTTTAACAATATGAAATCTGTGCCATCATTGATATGACAGCTATGATTTATGAGTAGCTTGGGTTTAGTTGATTAGAAAAATAATGATTAATGCCAGCCAGAGTGTTGATAATTAACAGCAATAGCGAAGTTATAGGGGGAAGCGTTGCGCCTCGAGGGTTAACTCTATGTTGCTGTTTTCCTGACTGAATTACGTCCTAACTCAGTAACTATAATATAAAAATTGAGAAAAATAAAGCGTCTAATTAAAGCGGGCGACAACTGCTGTCGCTCAGCGGTATCGAATACTTAAGTTAAAAATATAATTTGGATTGAAGCATAGTATAACTTGATCACTAAAGCGCTTATATTAAAAACCGTCTAAATTTATAACCTACTCAAGCTTATAGGCGAGACTATAAATTTTATAGATAGTGCACCTGCAATAAATAGACGACCCTTTAAAACTCACTATTATTGACTGCTCAATATCACTTATTTAGCGCAATCGCAGCCGACTTCAACCAAGCAGCTGCTTTACCTAGAGGACGCTGCTTGTGCCATACAATTTCTAAAGCCACTGGCCAATCATGATCGTTAAAGTCCAATATTGGCTCGACTAAAAAACCATTATCCAAGGCACTGGCTACCACATGTTCAGGCACGAATGCCCAGCCTAGATTGCGCTGTACCAGCTCAACGATAACCCACTGGCTCTCGACCCACCAGACATCAGATGCTATTCGCAACCGTGCTTTTTCTTCACTATGATTGCGTGTTGCCACCATCAATTGCCGATAGCGTTTCAACTCCTCCCACCCCACTGGCTGACGGGCTAGCTCATGGTTCGGCGCGCACACCATTTTCATCGACACCCAACCAAGCCCATGAAAATTCAGCGCTGAAGGTAGTATCTCTTGACGCCACATAATGCCTAAATCGGCGCGATCTTCTAACACCAAGCGGCTGACATCTTCCATCAGCGGAAACAATAGTTCCAGCTCCACACTAGGAAATCGGCGTGAAAACTCTTCCATCAAGCCGCCCAACGTTGCTTCGGGATACAGCTCATCAACCGCCAGTACCAATCGGCTCTCTACTCCTTCGCCCAGACTTTTGGCCACCCCGCGAAAATGCTCACAACGCTCTAGTATCACTCGCGCCTCTACCAGTAAGCGCTCTCCAGCTGGCGTTAGGACTGGATAGCGTCCACTGCGGACAAATAAGCTGTTGTCCAAATCAATTTCTAAATTTGACACCGCCGTGCTAATAGCAGACTGCGCCTTGCCTAGATAACGGGCGGCGGCTGAGAAAGAACCGGTCTCTACCGTGGCGACAAAGGCTTGCAGTTGCTCTAATGAAAGGCTCATCTATCTAAAAATCCTATAGGTTCTAACTTGGTTATAATAGTTTAACAGATACAATAGGCGCGAAAATAACTGATTCAACTAGGAAGCTTCATGCGCACCGTGAAAGATCGTATTCGTCATACTTTGGGTTTTGAGATAATAGGTTTAATTATATTTGTACCGTTGGCAAGCTGGTTATTTGGCTTTGATATTCAGTCGATAGGTCTTATCGCCGTGGCTGCTTCGATTATCGCGACGTTGTGGAACTATTTTTATAACCTGTTATTTGACCACAGTATGCTGAAGCTACGTGGCAATGTACATAAGACGGTTCCACTACGGATGTTGCATGCCTTTTTATTTGAAGGTGGTTTGCTGTTATTATTCCTACCAATAATTGCGTGGCACTTAGGCATCAGCCTTTGGCAAGCCTTTCTCATGGATATTACAATGGCTACTTTTTACTTGGTACATGCTTTTGTTTATAACTGGATTTATGACAATGTGTTTCCTATTCCAGCAAACCATCTGCTATCTCAACGTAATGATGTGGTCGCCTAATAGCAATGAGCCGTGCTAAAGATTTATAGTCAATCCTATGTAAATCAGATACGGTGTCAGGCTCGCTTAGTCTACTATTTGTAGTACTTTCGCTTGCCTTCCTTGTATCCAAATTATATTGAACCGACTATATCAACATAAAAACAACTTGGTATTTGAATGGTTACTGGCGCTTGTATCGCTATCATTGCTTTGTAATAATGCCTGCATCTGCTAGCGTCTCATGTCAGTTATTGGGGCAGCAAGCACAATAATTTTGAGATAAATGTCTCTATATAATAATTGAAGCAATAAAGGACTTTATATGAAAAATATGACCAAGGTAATGATGGTAAGCGTTTTAGCAGTGGGAACATTGGCAGCAGGTTGTCAAACCACATCTACGCCAAGTGCACCCGTTACCCAGCCTATTACCTCGGATGCCTTACAAGCCTATCATTGGCAACTCGTGGATGCCAAAAACACCAAGGGCGAGACCATTACTCCATTATTCTTTAATCCAGGCGAACCATTAACCCTCGATTTTGTGACGGCGAATGGGAGCAATATCGTTACTTTGATGAATACTTGTAACAATATGAGTGCTGAATATAAGGTAGCAAATGGCGAGGTAACATTGGGTCCAGTAAGAAGCACAAGAATGGCTTGCCCTGCCCCACAAGCCAGCTTTGATAGCGCCGTACTAGCAACCGTAAATGGTAAATATAGCATGAGCAAAAATGCCAATAACGTGCCTGTATTGACCATTAGCAATGCGAACCAAGTAGCGAATTTTAAAGCGGTTGCTAAATAATCATTGTCGTATAGAGTGCTAAACTAGCCACTCAATAAAAAAGCCTCACTTATTAATAGTGAGGCTTTTTTTGTCTATATTTATTGTCTGAATACTGAATTTAGGCTTAGCGCAGAACTAAATCCTCAGTAAATAATCCGATTATTTAGAAAATATAGTGTGCCCATAATAAATACGGAATTAATGAACATACGATGAAAAGTTAAAAATACTACTTAAACCTATTTGCTAGCCATATGACCAGCTCACGAGCTGGCGCATTATCCAACGCTTGAGGGAATTGGGCATACGTCATAACACAGTCATTCAGATCCGTCAGCATATGCAACAGCAAGCCCAAACCTATGACTCTATATGGCTTAGGCAGCACTAACATAGCCACATATACTGCCATTGCATAATAACTGTGCAGCGGGTGAAAGTTAATACTACAGCGATTGGGAGAGAAGATAGGCGTTGCTAGCAGATGATCCAAATCAACCAACATAGTGGCGAGCAGTATCAGATAAACCTTTTTATAATCATTGCGGAAAAACACATAGGCACCCATTAAAGGCATGCCGAAGTGAAAAAAGTAGTGAATTAAGGTTTGCGTCATTGACCTTTTGCCTATCTCATCGTGACCGTTCGTTTTCTAAGTTTATTCTACCTAAAAAACAGTGCATTGGATTCAACCGTGTTCAAACAAACCTCATGTGCCAACGCAACAAATGCCTTAGTAGCAGCGCTCTGATACGCGCCTTTTCGTTGTAGTAATACCGCTGTACGCTGGAGCAAAGACGGCGCTAAGGTAATCGCCACCAGCTCATCATAATTATGAGCGATGTTGGAAGGTAATAAGGTGGTCAGTTGGGTATGGCGAGCCATTTCGATCACTGCGCTGAGCGAGTTTGCCTCCATCAGTACGTTTGGCGCAATGTCATGCTGGCGACAATAATGCTCAATCTGTTCGCGCGTGGCAAATTCGCGGCTCAGCAATACCAGTGACTGCGCGTGTAGCGTTGGCAAGTCAATCGCCATTTGCTTAGCAAGAGGGTTATGTTTACTAACAACCAGTGCAAGCGTCTCTATCAGCAAGGTTTGTGTATCAATATCGGCAGACTGCACATCTTCAAAAGCAATACCCACATCAAACTCATCATCGAGTATTTGCTTTTCCATCTGCTCCTGTGACATCTCCTGCACGCTTAGCGTAAGGCTCGGATAACGAGTATGAAACGCTTTGATTAAAGGTCCAAGCAAATACGTGGTAAAGGTAGGCGTAATTGCAATCCGCAACGCACCGCGACTGAGATCCTGTACGTCGTGAATGGCGCGCCGTCCTTCCTCCAAATCCTGCAAGGCTCTATGGGCATAGCACGCATAGACGTCACCGGCATCGGTCAATGTGACACGGCGACCAGAGCGATCAAATAAAATCGCGCCTAGACCTTCTTCCAACTGCTTAATCTGCTGCGATAACGCTGGCTGTGAGACGTACAAAGACGCTGCTGCTTGGGTAAAGCTTTGGTGCTCTGCCACTGCCAAGAAATACTTAATGTGCCGAAGAATCATGGGTCATCTCGTGTGGATTAGGGATTGATAAAAGTTTGGTCATAAGTAATTATTATCGATATCATAACATACTAGTATTTTACCTTATAACGATAGTGACGTATCATTCCTTTTATCGACTTCACAGAGGCCAACGCGATGAAAGATATTATTGAAGGTTTTCTAAAATTTCACAGTGACGCCTATCCTAAGCGCGCCGATTTATTCAAAAATTTGGCGACCAAACAAAACCCGCGCACGCTGTTTATTTCTTGTTCAGACAGCCGCTTAGTGCCTGAGCTCGTTACCCAACACGAACCCGGTGGTCTGTTTGTGATTCGCAATGCGGGTAATATCGTCCCATCTTATGGTCCTGAGCCTGGCGGTGTATCGGCGTCAGTTGAGTATGCTGTTACCGCTTTAAAAGTCACGGATGTGGTGATTTGCGGGCACTCAGACTGCGGCGCGATGACTGCGATTGCCAACTGCACCTGCATGGATCATATGCCAGCGGTAGGCAGCTGGCTACGCTATGCTGACTCAGCACGGGTGGTCAATGAAGTCCGTAAACATGCCAGTGATAGCGAGCGGGTCGCTTCTATGGTTCGTGAAAATGTCATCGCCCAAATCGAAAATATCAAAACCCATCCGTCTATACGTTTGGCGCTAAGAGAAAATCGTTTGGCACTACATGGCTGGGTTTACGATATCGAGTCCGGTGACATCGATGCCTTAGATGGCGTGACCAATGAATTTGTCTCATTGGCCACGCACACTGAGGTTCGCGCTTATCCGCTATCACCACTTGCAGTCGCCGTTTAGTGTTACATAACTGTCATTATCAATGACTATGCATAATCGAAAAATCAATTAATCCAAATGATTCATAAGCATCATTAACCCAATAACCACCACCAACCTCAAAAGGTATTATTATGATTCAGTCTCAAGTAAGCAACACCGCACGCCAAACATTAACGGACACCATCATTGCTGCCAAAGCGGCAAAGAATCTGTCATTTGAGCAAATCGCTTCAGGAACTAATCTGAGTGATGTCTTTGTCACTGCCGCTTTGCTAGGTCAGCATCCGCTACCTGCTGATGCCGCCCAAAAAGTTGGTGAAACTTTAGGACTTGATGAGGACGCCATCGCGTTACTACAATGCATTCCATCACGAGGCAGCGTTGGTAGTGAGATTCCTACTGATCCGACAATCTACCGTTTTTATGAGATGATGCAGGTATATGGCACCACGCTAAAAGCTTTGGTTCATGAGCAATTTGGTGATGGTATCATCAGTGCCATTAATTTCAAAATGGATATCAAAAAAGTGGCTGACCCTGAAGGTGGTGATCGCGCAGTGATTACTCTAGATGGTAAGTTCCTACCGTTCAAACCTTTTTAAATGACGTTTTAAATAGCAGTTTTATCAGCGGTTTTTAAAAGTAGCATTTATTGAAAAAGTCGGCGTTCCGCATATAGTGACGTCGGCTTTTTTGGCGACTCAGGCGGTGATTTTTTGGTACTGCCTTTCTTAATACGGATTTTACATTATTCATGAGTACTGATCATATCTCCTCCACGGCGCGTTCGTCGATACTGACCTTGTTGTTTCCTATGCTGGTGATTGCTGGGTTGGCGATGACGCTGCGCCCAACGATTACCTCTACAGGTCCGTTGCTGACAGAAATTCGCCTAAGCACAGGTATGGGTTTGCAAGCCGCCTCTTTATTGGTGGTGCTGCCGATGCTGTGTATGGGTATATTTCCGCTACTGTTGCCTTGGATTGGGCGACGATTTAGTGAAAGCGCGTGGATCACAGGCGGTCTGTTTGCGATTGCCTTAGCGGGTTTATGGCGCTTGTGGTTAGATACTGGAGGGACGCTGATAGCCAGTGCCTTAGTAGGCGGCACGGGTATCGCCATCGTGCAAGCAATGGCACCTGGTGTGGTCAAGCGTTGGTATCCTGCACGCGTACCACTTGCTATGGGCGTTTACTCTGCTGCACTGATGACTGGTGGCGGGGTTGCCGCTATCTTGAGTCCGGTGGTCGCTCAACATTACGGCAGTTGGCAATCCGGTTTGGGTATCTGGCTGGTAGTGCCAGTTTTTGCCATCGTGCTGTGGTGGCGACGCCCCTCTGAGCAGATGGAAAATCGAGACGACGGGGTAAAAATCAACTTTTTTGGCAATCGCCGTGCTTGGCTGCTAGCAAGTTATTTTGGTCTGGCAAACGCTGGATATGCTTGTATGATTGCATGGTTGCCAAGCTATGCGCAGACTTTGGGCTGGAGCGCGCAAAATAGTGGCGAGCTGATCGGTATCATGACGATTTTTCAGGTCAGTGGTGCGCTGGTTATTCCAATGTTGTCCGCCCATCGTCTCGACCGCCGACCTTGGTTGTTTTTTGCCGTAGGGATACAAATCGCTGGATTTATAGGTTTGATTACCATGCCGACAGCTTTGCTTATCTTATGGATTGCCTTGATTGGCTGTGGTCTTGGTGCCTGCTTTTCATTGACACTGACCGTCGCGTTAGATCATTTGTCCAAACCCAAACTCGCTGGGGCACTGGCAGCATTTGTCCAAGGCATCGGCTTTATTATTACCGCCATCGCGCCTTATATCGCAGGTGTGCTACGCGAGTCGACTGGCAGTTTTCAAGCGGTTTGGTGGATGCTATTGATCAGCCTTATCGGTATGCTGTTTGTCACCATCAAGTTTGCCCCAGCAAGTTATCATCAGGCAATTAACTTATCTAAGCTTTGATTCAGGCGTATTGAATCACGTCATGCGATATTCAAAACAACCTTAAGAATTAACTATGAAAGGACTGATTATGAAAAAACTCGTTATCTATGCCGCGCTTGCAACTTCACTGTTGTCCATCTCCGCGTGTGCCAACACTTCGCACTCACAGTATCAAGTGCAAGCGATCAAACCAAACGTAGTGACCCAAGGAGCAGAGATGGCAACCATTCCATTATTGACTGGTGAGATGGCACAAAACATGGTGAATGCCGCCGCATTAGAAGCCAAAAACAACAATTTGATGGTATCTGTCACCGTCGTTGACGCCTCTGGACAAACCTTAGCAGTGCTCAGAGATCACCGCGCTGGCGTGCATACCGTGCGTGCCAGTTATAAAAAAGCCTATACCGCAAACTCACAAAAAAGAGAAACGGCGGTCATCGCCAAAGGCATCAAAGACGGCACGATTCCTGAAGACCTACGCTATCTGGATGAAAACATCCTTATCTTAGATGGCGGCGTACCCATTTATATCGATGGTATCGTAGTTGGTGGTATCGGGGTGGGCGGCGCACATGGCAGCGAAGATGTACACATCGCCAAAGCAGGTCTAAAAGCATTAGAGCAGCATTAGAGTGGGCTAAAATTTCAAGACAAATATTCCACACATTATGCTGTTCGAAAATTGATAAGCCTGTCTGTCCTTATATTTATCGTTACTTCTATGAAAGAAGAAGGAGAGAAACCATGTAATGATTCCTCTCCTTCTAAAATGTGCCATTAAAGTAGCCCATGTCTTAATCTAGCCATTTTTAGCCCATATAGATGCCTCAATTAAATTGAGGACATACTCTAGATTAATGACGCCAGATCCGTAAGCTTCTCAAGCACGATATCTGGTGAATATTTCTCCAGTTGCACATGGGTTTGAGCACCAGTGAGCACCCCAATACATAGACCACAATGGGCATTTTTGCCTTCTTCGATATCGATGCCGCTGTCCCCTGCTTTCAATACCTGTTGCGAATGCTCAATCCCAAACTTGTCCATAGCAAGGGTAATCATATCTGGCGCAGGACGACCATTGTGCACATCATCTGCTGTAATCAAAGCATCAATATCACGACCCACTGACCACCCTAAAATAGTTAATATCTTATTGGCAGTCTGAATATCGTAGCCCGTATTTAGCACGACTTTTCTACCCGACTGCTTTAACTGAGTGAAAAAATCTAGCATACCATCGAAGGTTGCTACCGTGTCCTTGGTATAGGCTGATGCCAACGCTGATTTAAAGGTATTAAAGGCAGCATCCGTCCATTTTTCACTATCAGCGGTCGCGGTATTGTCATGTTTGCATACTTCATTGAGTATATCGCTAATGGCTTGTCGCTTTTCTTTGCCAGCCCCAAACTCTAAACATACCTCTAGATTAACCTGAATGTCTGTTTGACCAACCTGTTGTAGGGTGTGATTGATCGCATCACATACGGTCTTATAAACCAAATTGTTTTCATTGACGGTCGTGCCTGCCATATCAAAGACACACAGTTTGATCGCGTCGAATGGCGCTTTGATACGATGAATATCTGTATTCATTATTTTGACTCCAATACTAAATTAATTAACTCTTCACCAAAGGCAAATCCCGTTGATGCGCCTGTGCCGCTTGTGATGGTACCGATGGCAACACCTGATTCTGGTGATGCTTTAAACACGACATTGTCGGCACTTGGATAGACCCCTAACCAGTGCTGAGTGATGTCTACCTCACCGATGTCCATGACTTTTTTGAACTCGTTGATGATTAAGTTATCTGAATAAGTGTCTCTAAAGGGTAGCTCTTTATCACAGTAATCATGACTGTCACCAATGATAAGTGAGCCATCCGCTGATTGAACAACGATTAAATGTACGCCAGCCTTGCGCTCAGCAGCTTGGGTGGTATCAAGTAAACTGATAAGCGCACGGGCTTCTGGTAGCTGGGCAAACCCATCATAACGAGCAAAACTCAGATCTGACATGACAGCAGCATTTAGTTTGAATGCTTGCCTTGGCATCACGCGCATCATATTGAGGGTACAGAGTTTGGCATCAGACTGCGCTAAAGTATCAGGATATAAGCCATGTAAATCTGCCCCAGGACAGATCACACAATGCGCTGTCTGTAGCGCCCCTCGACTGGTATGAACAGTGGGCAAGTCAACCGCCTGAACCGTGGTTTTGTTATAAAAATCCACGCCATGCACCTGTGCTAACCAGTCCGCCAATTTGCCAATCGCGGTATTTGACTCGACTCTCAGCTCGTGCGGGCTATATAAAACGCCCAAACCTGTTTTAAGATAAGGCGTCTGCTCCTGTATTTCTGATTGGCTCAATAAGCGACAGGACTCGCCCATTTCAGTCTTCAAAAACGCGTCGGCAACGCTCATCGCTTCAGGGCGCTGAACCAGCATGTGCAGACCAGTATGCTCAACCTTGATACCGGCTTTTGGCGCGATGTCTGCCCAGATATTGCGTGAGTGCATGGCACGTTGCCAATGCTCACCGCTACGCTGACCACTAACCGTCACAAAGCCAAAGTTACGAATCGAGGCATCTTTATTCTGTGCTTCACGCTCTACCAACGCCACTTTCAGCCCTTTTTTTACGGCAGCATAAGCGCTGGCAAGACCAACGATACCTCCCCCAACGACGACCACATCATACTGTTTATCTGATAACTTACTTGTCCCTGTCATAGCTTTTTTCTTCTTTATGATTGATTACAAATGATACTCAATTTATGTTTTAGCGGCTTAATCCTTGTTTTAAGGATTTCACTAGCCGATGAAATAATGCATTTGAACAATGACTACTCATCACGGCTTTTATGGATTCATTTACGATTCAGTTTGTCCATGGAAAAACGCTCTGTGCTTATCTAGCAGCTCAGCCGTCAATGGCTCGCCGTACGTTTTGCTGTTTTTTATTTGATTGTCAGGAGCGACTGTTTCACCGTCATAAATCACATTTGGGTATATCGTTAATAATTTTGGACGCGCATTTTTAACAATGATTTCAGCCATTTTCATCGCATTTGGATTGATGTTCTCGCCTTTATCAATAACGGCTACCGATTCCGTTAGCGTATAATTTCCCTCGCTTGGGTCAACATAATCAATGGGCAAGCCTTGTGCTTTGTTTGCGATTGCTTGATGACGCAAGCCAAAACCAATCGGTACCTCACCTGCCATCACTTTTTTGATCGGACCTGAGCCTGACAACTCCAAGTTTGGACCCGCATTGGTGCGGATATCGTTCATAATTTTCTGCCCTTCAGCGCCCATTCCATAAGTAGCGGTGACGTCTTGAATAAAGAGCCAACCTGTCGATGAGCCATTAGGATCCACCATCGCAATTTTATTTTTGTAGATCGGGTTTGCCAAATCCTTGGCACTGGTTGGTCTGGGCAGATTTTGCGCCGCCATCTCTTTTGTGTTTAAAATAATAGCGCCCGTAAAACCCAGTATTGGTGCATAGTAATTTGGGACCGCCACTTGCGGGTCAACGTCAAAGGTCAATTCTTTAAACATAGGATGCTTGGCTTGGGCACTTTCTAAGTAGAACGAGCTCATCGTCACCATATCCGCCTCTGTATTATCGCCTTCTGCCAGCAAACGCCCACCCAACTCCCCTGTCCCAAAAGACTGAAAGACATACTGACCCTCATAGCCTGCTTCGTCTAAAACCTCTTGGATGACCTCGACCGCTTCTTCGTCGGCATTGCTATAAATGACCACTTCTTCGATAGTACTAGAAGCACCTCCTTCCGACTCAGGCGAACTACAACCTGCCAAGACAATCCCGCACGCGAAACTTGCCACTAACGTTTTAAATAAAAACATTATTTGTCCTATTATTTGTTGATGTTTTAATAATGAAAAAGTTGTTGCTTAAAATATAAAACGAAAATAAATCTTATCAATGCGCTTGACCGATGAGTAAGACTAAGAAGACGTTGATATCACCATTGACTTAGGTTTTTTCTTGGTTTTTATTGCCGCTCTACCAGAGAGCCGTTTGCTATAAATATGACGGACAATAGCAAACAACATCAGTGCGCCAATATTGGTCAGCAATATCATCAGCGACAAGATAAAAATCTCATCGAAGCGCGCAAAGTGCTGTAGCTCGACTATCTTGGTGGTGAGTACCATGGTTTTGGCACCTGAAATAAAGATAACCGCGCTAATCGTCACCATGGCACTGATAAAATAGAATGAAGCGACTTCAATCAGCGTAAAAAACGAATTGGGCACGACGATGCGGCGTAACGATGCAAACCATGAGTCACCCAACAGACCAGCCGTCGTCTCCCAGCCCAAATTCATTTTAGACAGTGCGTTTTTACTCATCAAATAAGGCGTGGCAAAGTAATGAATGATGTTGCTAATCACGATGATAAAAATAGTATTGGCGACCGCCGACCCCGAAAACACCATCAAATAGGCAATACCAACGACCATTCCAGGCACCGTATTGGTCACCAATGCTGAGCTTTCAATACTGAATTTTCCCAGTTTAAACAGGCTTGAGCGCTCGTATAGCAAGGCTGAAAAATACGTAATCAAGGTGCCAAACACCGCCGTTAATACCGCCACAAGTAATGAGTTTTTATAGACCCGCATCAGATTGGCAGACTCTAAAGCCTCGCTGACAATCTCGGTGGTGAAGACCATCTGATAAGGCCATGATTTAATCCATGGGATGATGAATATCACGGCGAATACCAGTAACAGTGAGGCTAAAATCACACTCGATAACACCGCCAAAACACGGTCTTTGATTTTTGAGGTGGGCAGATCAATCATTTCAACTGAGTCATAGCGCACATTGAAGCGTGCCACGTACCATAGTATGGCGATGCTTAGGATGGATGGCACCAGCATAAATAACGCAACCACTGCCCCCTTTTCGAATGACGGTGACGCGCCTAAGATTTGGGTATAAAGCTCAGTGGCGATGACGCTATATTGCCCCCCAATCGACGCTGGAATACCAAAGTCTGTAAAGGCTAAAAAGAAACATTGAATCATCGCTGCTGCAAAGGTGCCGATTAGAGGGCGCACCACAGTCATGTCAAACTGGCGATAAGGAGAGTCTCCCATCAACTCTGATACAACGACAAACTTTTTGTCCAAATATTGGAACGTATTGTTCAATAATAAAAAAGCAATGGGCAAGGTATAAATGGTATAACCAAGCCACATGCCATAAAAGCCATATATGTCCTCAAACAGCTGAAAGCCAAGAATCTGAGTCAGCAAGCCTTGTTTGCCAAAGGTATAAATAATGGCAAAGCCATAGGTTACGGTTGGCAACAACATAGGAAATAATGCCGCCAGCTTAATAAATTGTTTAAAACCTTTGGGCAAATTGCTCCAATGCACGGTATAAGCCAAAATAAAGCCCAAAAACGTCGCGCTAAGCGCACTCATCGCCGCCACAAAAAAGCTGTTTTGCATGGTCTGCAAAAAGCCATCACTGCTCAAAATACTGGTGTAGTTTTCTAGCCCTAATGCATCACCGACATTCAAAGACAGTGCCAGCAGCTTGACTAATGGCACAAACATAAACATGACGAATAAAACAGCAACGAATAGCCAAATTGCTTTTACGAGGGGTGAATTGCTCAATTTCATAAATATCCAAGACGATCAAATGGTCAAATACGGTCATTCACGGCATTTTTATTTTTAATCAGTATTAATTGATGGTGGCATCTTTTCGTTTTTGCTGATGACTGTCTTTAATAACGTTAAGATCGTCGGTAGTGTCCATACCATCGATATCGTCATAACGATGAGTCACCACACTGTCATCCTGACCGTAATGTTGGCGCTGGGTATATTTGCTTAAAGGGTCGATAGTTGCCCCATCATCCGCGAATAAACTTAAGATATTGCGACGCTTAATATTGAGCTGATTGAGAATGAAGTTTTTGACAAAATCATTGGCTGGGTTGCGAATGATTTCCGTTGGTGTCGCGAACTGTGCCACTTTGCCGTCTGAGAGCAGTAAAATACGATCAGATAACGTCATGGCTTCTTCTGGATCATGAGTGACTATTAAAGTCGTCAACTGATAGCGAACGGAAATCTCACGAATACGCGCTTTGATGGTTTCTTTGATGACACCATCTAGCGCAGATAAAGGCTCATCTAATAACAGAATTTTAGGCTTCATCACCAAAGTGCGTGCGAGTGCCACGCGTTGCTTTTGACCACCAGACAATTGGCTGATACGTTTATTTAGGTGGGCTTCGATATCGAGTAAGTCGACCAGTTCATCGACTTCTGCTTGCGTGCTAATATGGGGATTATTGCGTAGACCGTATTCGATGTTTTGTTTGACATTTAGATTGGGAAACAGTGCATAGTCTTGAAAGACAATATTAAAGCCTCTTTTTTTCATCGGCACTCGTGTAATGTCTTCGCCGTTATAAGCAAGACGACCGCCATTGATACCTGTCAAACCTAAGATAATATGCAATAAAGTCGTTTTACCACAGCCAGAAGGCCCTAAGATTGAGACAATTTCGCCCTTATTAATTTTGAGGGAAATATCTTCAAAGATAACTTTATTCTCATACTTTTTCGTCACACCTCTAAGCTCTAACATATCAACCAACCTGATCATTTATTATTTGTATTGCCTAGGTCAGCAGTGTAGCCAGTAGTTGTGACATTTTGGTTAAAGAGCCATGACAATACGATGACATCAAACAACGTTAGGGCGTGTCCTCAATTCAATCAATTACTCTCTAAATGGGCTAAACATGGCTAAATTTTGTTAAACATCGTCAAATAGCATATCAATATCTCGATATTAACGGTGCTAGCTTCCTTGTTTGACGGCAATTTATCTCATTTTTATCACCATTTTTAAAATGAGGACACGCCCTAGATAAAGTATCGAAAACAATCCCATGAGCATTTTCCAAAATAGAAGACCTCATTTAATACCATTAAATGAGGCCTTCTAAAAACAGAAAGCCTGCCAATAGATGACAGACAAAATGCGTTAAACGTAGATGTTATTGATGAGAGTCTGTTGAGTAGTCGTTACGCTTCATGAGCCAATTTTCTCAGCTTGTGACGCAGTATTTTTCCGACAGTTGATTTGGGTAACTCGTCTATGAATTCGATATGGCGCGGGCATTTATAGGCGGCTAGATTTGCTTGGCACAGCGCTTTAATATCATCTTCATTTAAGCTGTCATCAGCTTTTACAACGTAGGCTTTGACCGACTGACCCTGCAACTCATCATCGATACCCACCACTGAACATTCGGCAACCTTAGGGTGCTCCTCAATGATGTTTTCTACTTCGTTAGGATAAACGTTGAAACCACTGACGATAATCATGTCTTTTTTACGGTCATATATCTTAATAGCACCCTGCTCGTTCATAGATGCAATATCACCTGTCTTTAAGTAACCATCAGCAGTAAAAAACGTCGTATTGTCAATATTATGATAATGAGTAATGACATTGTCACCTTTGATGCACATCTCACCAACTTCATTTATGGCGAGAATATTTTCATCATCATCACGGATACTGATATCGACACTAGGCAGAGGCAACCCCACGTTGCCACTATATTCAGTGCCATTAAATGGATTGGCGGTACCCACGCCTAGCGTCTCAGACATACCCCAGCCTTCGAGGATAGGCAGACCTGTGACTTCACGCCAGCGCTTAGCAGTTTCAGGGGTCGCTGCCATACCACCAACTACAGTTAATTTGCATGCAGAAAAATCCAGATCCTTAAATTTGGGGTTCATCAGCAGGGCTTGGAACAAAGTATTAACACCAGGCAATAGATGAAAAGAACGCTTGCGCAATATCTTGATAAACCCTTCAATATCGCGTGGATTGGTAACCAGTGTGAGATGCTGACCCACACTCAACCCGACTATTGAGCAGATAAACGCATAAATATGATACAGCGGTAAAGCGACAATGGTATTTATTTGAGTACTATCAGACATGGCGTCATAGACTGGCTTGAACCATTCGACAAACTGATAAGTGGCGGTCACAACATTTTGATTGGTAATCAAAATACCTTTGGCAACGCCTGTCGTACCGCCAGTATATTGCAGCATTAATAAGTCGTCCGCTTGAATGGTAGGACGAGAATAGCTTAATTTTTTGGCGCGTTTTAAAACAGCTTTATAGCGAGTCACGGTATAATGAGAATTGGATTTCAACTGATAACGGGGAATGGCTTTTTTGACATATTTGGCAGCGATATTAACAAACGCACCTTTTACTACTCCTAACATATCGCCAATCTTGCTGATGACCACGGTTTTGACAGGCGTGTCTTTGATGATTTTCTCTAACGTTTTGCAAAATGGTTCTAATATAAATAATACAGCAGTATCTGAGTCAGCCAATTGATGTCTCAATTCACGAGGACTATACAGCGGATTGATGAGCGTTGTGACCATACCAGCGCGAATTGCCCCTATGACAATAGGCAGGTACTGGTTGACATTGGGCATCATGATGCCTATGACCGAACCCTTTGCTAGACCCAGACTTTGAATCCAAGCCGCAATAGCTAATGACAGGCTATCCACTTGCCCATAAGAATAAGTAACACCCATGTTGGTGATAAATTCATGGCTGGCATATTCCGTTAATTTGTCATCAAACATGTCAATCAATGTATTATGTGGCGGCACTATCTGTGCATGTATCCCTTTAGGATAATGCTGCGTCCAAAACTGATCCATAACTTACCTTCCTTGGTAATCAACTTATGAAAAACTCAATGGCTTTGAAGCATTTCTCATAAAAAACATAACTATTGAACCTGCTGCCATCCTGACGTTGCATCATACTCATCTTGATGGGCAAATAAGGGATGCGCCTTTGCTTCATTTAGACTAAGCACAGGAGTCACGCATACATCAACGAGTGCAAAAACTTGTTGCCAATGCTCAAGCGTTTGACTGGCAAATTTATCGCTTACCGCCTTAGCCGCCACTTGGCTTTCAGAGGTGTTTGGCATAACACCACGTTGCCAATGGCTATTTTTGAGCTCTGGCAACGCTAACGCCTCACACAATCCTTGCCAGAATTTCAGCTCTAGCGAGCCAATGGCCATATAGCGTGCATCTGAGGTTTTGTATAAACGATAGCAAGGCAATAACCCACCCAAAAAATCATGCTGCGGTTCTGGTTGTTGCCCTGAGAAACTTTTCACCAGTGTTCCCGTTGCCTTTGGCATGACCATATGCTGATACAAGCTGTGCGTCATACTAACGGCAACATGACGACCTTTGCCCGTCCGCTGGGCGGCGAATACGGCAGCAAGCAGTGCAATCACAGCGGTATCACTGCCGCCTGCCAAATCCGCAAATTGAACGTTAGGCATTGCCTGCTCACCACTCGCCGTCTTTAATTGGTCTAAAACACCGCTCATCGCCATAAAGTTAATATCATGACCGGCTTTATCAGCCCAGTCATGATTAATCTCAATTTTCGAATCGCTAGATGCCAAACCATAACCAGTAATCGATACCATGACTAGCTTTGGATTAATCGCATGCAGCGTTTTGGCATCTAGTCCCATGCCTTTTAGGACGCCGGGGCGAAAGCTGTCCAACATAACATCAGCATCTTTGAGGTGCGCTTTGATAGCAGCAATACCTTGAGGATCACGGAAATCATGACTTTCAGTAGTTTTGCCATGATTTAGTGCTTTAAATAATTCACCAAAGGCTCTGGCAGGATCACCATTTTTGGGTTCAATCTTAATGATTTCTGCGCCCAAATCTGCAAGCAAACGTGTGGCAAAAGGTCCCGGTAAATTACGAGTCAAATCAACGACGCGCAGCCCTTGTAAGCAATCTGCCACTAAATCTATCATTGAACCAGTGCTCGTATTAGTCACAGAATCAAGCATAGAATGAATCGTAGAATTAACCATCAGCTCAGTCATCAGAAAACACCTCACCTTTATCTGCCATGTCTAGCACAATCTGCGCTGGCTCAAAACGCTCACCGTATTGAGCCGCAAGTTCACGGCTACGCGTGATGAACGCCTCTAACCCCATCGCATTAATAAACTGTAGCGTACCGCCTTGATGTGGCGCAAAGCCCCAACCAAAAATGGAGCCGATATTGGTATCAGCGACAGAGCGCACGACATTTTCTTGATAACATTTAGCAGATTCATTGGCTTGGATAAACATCAAACGATCGATTAAATCTTGCTGAGAAGGCTGCGCGGCTTTTGCTGGGTATAAATCCATCAGCTCAGGCCACAAGTATTTGTCGCCATTATTGGCATACTCATAAAAGCCTTTACCATTCTTTTTGCCCTCGCGATTGTGTTCTTTGACCAGCGTTTTGAGTATCTCGTACGAAGGACGCACAGCAATGGTTTTACCTTCAGCCTCCATATCTAGCTGCTGCTGTTCGCTCACATGCAACGCCAAACTTAATGACACCTCATCTTGCAATGCCAGTGGCGGCATGGGCATGCCCGTTTTCATGCCAGCAACTTCGATGCCGCGCGGATGGACGCCCTCGCCTAACATCGCCACCCCTTCTGACACATAAGTACCAAATACTCGTGAGGTATAAAAACCCCGACTGTCATTAACGACGATAGGTGTTTTACCGATCTGTAGCACATAATCAAACGCTTTTGCTAAAGTGGCGTCATCCGTTTGCTCACCCATGATAATTTCAACCAACGGCATCTTATCGACTGGCGAGAAGAAATGCAGCCCGATAAATTGATTGGGACGGGTGCTGGCTTTTGCCAATCCAGTGATAGGAAGTGTCGACGTATTAGATGCATAGACAGCCGTGTTAGGAATCACCGCCTCAGATTGCTGAGTACACTTGGCTTTAATCTCACGATTTTCAAACACCGCTTCAATGATAAGGTCACAGTCTGCCAAATCCTCATAAAACACTGTTGGCTTGATGCGATTGAGTAACGCTTGCTTTTTCTCTTCCGTGGAGCGTTTACGGCTAATGGCTTTGTCCAAAATGGTGGCAGAATACGCTTTGCCTTTTTCAGCGCCTACTATGTCAGTGTCGAGTAATACAACGTTGATCCCCGCCTTTGCGGTGACATAAGCAATACCCGCACCCATCATGCCTGCACCTAAAACACCAACCTTTTTAGTTTTATAGCGCTCAAAGCCATTTGGACGAGATTGACCTTTTTTAATACTATTCAGCTGCGTCCATAGCGTGTTGATCATATTTCTAGATTCAGCAGACAGCACACAAGCGGCGAAATAACGCGACTCAAGCTCAAGTCCCGTATCGATATCCACTAAGCAGCCCTCGAACACACAAGACATGATGTGAGTAATGGCTGGATAATTGCCGTGTGACTTTTGATTGGCCATGGCTGGTGCAATAGAAAATATCGGTACAATACTAGGATGTTTACTATCACCGCCGGGAATTTTAAAGCCCTTTCTATCCCATGGCTGCTGGGCATCGGGATTAGCTTTGATCCAGTCTTTTGCCTGCTTGAGCATATCTGCTTTGTCAGTGGCAACGGCATTAATTAGACCCATGTCTTTAGCAGCAGTTGGACGCAGCTCTTTACCTTGGGTCATCAGCTCTAAAGCTGATTGAATACCAACCAATCGCGGTAAACGCTGAGTACCTCCGCCGCCCGGCAGCAAGCCCAATTTGACTTCAGGTAAACCCAATTTAGTCTTAGGCGAATCAATCGCGATACGATAATGACAGGCCAATGCCAACTCCAAACCACCGCCAAGTGCAGTTCCAGTCATAGCAGCGACGACAGGTTTACCTGAGGTTTCTAGCTTGCGTAAGCTAGCTTTCAGCTCTTCGACCAGCTCAAAGGCTTGTTCAGCAGTTTCAATATCAGCCAATTGGTCAATATCGGCACCGACGACAAAGGTCTCTTTGCCAGAGGTTAAAATCAAACCTTTGGCAGACGCATCGTTAATAAAGCTATCGGTCATCACTGCAAAAGCATCAGTGAAACCGTCGCCGATGACATTCATTTTGCGACTACTTTGGTCAATCGTAACGGTGATAATGCCATTATCAGATTCGGCAGAAAAGTGGTTCAATGCATTAATGGCGTCTACGCTGTTTATGCTCATATTAAGTCCTTTTTATATTGTTCTATGTCGATATCAGTCACTAGAAACTAATGACAATCACTAAAATCTATTAACACCATCAGCACTATACGCGCTCAATGATAGTGGCAATACCCATACCGCCGCCCACACACAACGTGATCATCGCGGTTTTTAGATCGCGACGTTCTAACTCGTCAAGCACAGTCGTCATGAGCATCGCGCCCGTAGCGCCAAGGGGATGACCCATCGCGATAGCGCCGCCATTGACGTTGACGATATCAAGCGAGAGTCCGAAGTCATCGGCAGTATTCAGCGGAACGGCAGCAAAGGCTTCATTGATTTCCCATAAGTCTATATCTGAAGCTTGCATACCTGCTTTTTTGAGCACTTTTTGGCAGGCAGGCGTTGGCCCTGTCAGCATAATGGCAGGCTCTGAGCCAATGACTGAGGCCATGGTGATTTTGGCACGTGGTTTTAGACCTGCTTTTTTGCCAGCAGCTGCACTACCGACTAAGCAAATTGCCGCACCATCGACAATGCCTGATGAATTGCCCGCATGATGCACGTGATTCACTTTTTCAATGGTGGTATATCTGTCCAAGATAACGCTATCAAAGCCCATCTTACCCGGCATAATAAAAGAGGGATTGAGACCAGCTAAGGTTTCGATATTGGTATTGGGGCGGATGGTTTCGTCTTTATCCAATAACGTCATGCCATTGATATCCGTGACGGGAACGACCGATTTATCATAATAGCCCTGCTCCCAAGCATGCGCGGCGCGGCGATGTGACTCGGTAGCAAACTCGTCGACATCGGTGCGGCTAAAGCCTTTTAGCGTCGCTATGGTATCCGCGCCAACGCCTTGCGGAACAAAATGCGTCGCTTCATTAACCCGTGGATCCATATACCATGCACCGCCATCAGATCCCATCGGTACGCGGCTCATCGACTCTACGCCGCCTGCGATTACCATGTCCTCCATACCTGACATGATTTTGGCGGCAGCTAAATTGATAGACTCCAGACCTGAGGCACAAAACCGAGATAAAGTGACACCCGCGACACTTTGCGCCCAGCCAGCATCAATAACGGCTATACGGGCGATATCAGAACCCTGCTCACCAACGGGCGTGACGCAACCGAGCACCACATCATCGACCAAACTGGTATCCAAATGGTGGCGCTGTTGCATTTCCTTTAACAAGGTACGGGCAAGCCAAATTGGTGACGCCTGATACAAGGAGCCATCCTTTTTGCCTTTACCACGCGGGGTACGGATAGCATCATAAATGTAAGCAGTCTCAGTCATAAAAATCCCTTTTTATTTTTTATAATAAATAACAATAATGGCAATATAATCGCCATGTTAGAATCAAGAACTAGAACCAACAATTAAAATAGACCATTACATCAGCCATTTACATAAAGCGTGACGCCAGCTCTTTCATGATTTCATTGGTGCCGCCGTAGATTTTTTGTACTCGCGCATCAGCGTACAAACGAGCAATCGGGTATTCTGTCATGTAGCCATAACCGCCAAACAGCTGAACGCATTCGTCGATCACGTCACACTGCTTTTGGGTCACCCAATATTTAATCAAAGACGCCTGCGGTACCGTCAATTTGCCTTCTAACATGGCATCGACAGCGGCATCACACATCGTGCTGGCAGCGAGATAATCGGCGTAGCATTCTGCCATTTTAAAGCGTGTATTTTGAAATTTCCAAATCGGTTTGCCAAACGCTTCCCGACCTTTGACATACTCTAGGGTCAAATTAATCGCCAGCTTCATCGCACCAACGCCCGTTAAAGCAATAATTAGACGCTCGCGTGGCAGCTCTTGCATCATTTGAATAAAACCCATGCCTTCGACAGTGCCCAATAGATTCGTTTGCGGCACACGGACATTGCTAAAAAATAGCTCTGACGTATCTTGTGAGGTCAGACCAATCTTATCAAGATTACGACCACGCTCGAACCCTTCTACCTTGTCCGTTTCTACCACGATAAGCGAAACGCCTTGCGCACCTTTTTCACGATCGGTTTTGCAGGCGAGCAAAATCAGGTTGGCATGCTGACCATTGGTAATAAAGGTCTTTGAGCCATTGATAACGTAATCATTACCGTCTTTTACCGCATAGGTTTTGATGTTCTGCAAATCTGAGCCAGTACCCGGTTCGGTCATAGCAATCGCAGCTACATACTCACCGGTCGCCATCTTAGGTAGCCATTCTTTCTTCTGCGCTTCCGTACCATGACTCAAGATATAAGGCGCGACAATACCTGAATGTACCATGCCGCCGAATCCAGCCTGATTGGCCTCCGCTTGCGCATAAAGAAGTGCCGCTTCATGACCAAAGTCGCCACCGCCGCCGCCGTACTCTTCTGGTATCGAAGCGCATAAAAAACCCATGGCGCCAGCCTCTTCCCACGCAGCGCGGTCAATCATGCCGTTTTTACGCCACTGCTCATCCTTTGGCTCCCACGATTGAAACATTTTAAGCGCGCTGTCATGCACCATCTGGTGCTCTTCGGTCATCCAGTTCGGGGTGAATTTTTCAATACTCATATTGTCTGTCCTTGACGATGGGAAGTTGATAATGGCTAGGGTGTGTCCTCAATTCAAACGAGGACACGCCCTAATATAAAATACTATTGAGTGTAAACATATTATTTATGGTAATTTTAATTACCGTTATATACAATCTCAGTATTCTTTATATTTAATATCATGCAAGACTTATACTAGGACAGTAAAAGACAATGCGCAACCTATTAACAAACAATAGTAATTTATATTACCTATTTCAACTCTAGCTTATCAAGCCGATAAATAAGACGCTGTAGCACAGTCTAAAAATTCTCACCGCACAGGAATCATCAAGCATGCAATCTACCAATCAGACATCTAGTATGAATACAGCCCGAGCTTTGGCACCCTTATCCGATATGCGCCCTGCTACTTTAGAAAAAATTGAAAAAGCCGTTCGTAAAGTGTTTGCAGGTTTTGACTCTAATGAGGTGACCATGGCGCAGATTGCAAAGTCTGCCAATGTCTCACTACAGACGCTGTATAAATACTTTGGTGATAAGCAAACGCTGTTCTATACCATTATGGATATTGTATTGGGCAGGTTGGCGGCGCGTATCATGGATCATTTGCAAGGCATCGATAGCGTGCAAGATCGGCTGCGCAAGACATTATGGGTTTGTTTTGACTTTGTAGATTCGCATCCTGATGCCGTGATGGTACTGTCTTCGGTATCGGCATCACGTATACGTTATATTGCAATTTATGAAAATAAAGAGCTGATTGGCGCATTTTTGAATGTATTAGAAGATGGTCAAAACCGCGGAGTACTAAATGACACCGTGCCCCTTTATATACTTTTTGATGTGTTTATGGGTTTTATCAGTCGTCTTGGCTTGATGCATATCATTCGCCAGACTGACACGCCCATTAATGCAGAGTTTGATGCGTTATTCGTGATTTTATGGCGAGCCATATCCAAGCCTGACATATAATCAGTTCGATATAAAATAACTTGTACGATATTATGAAAATTCATACCAGTCAAATTTTCAATTTCATTATTAAAGATCACAACGAAAAAAGCCTCACTTTGCAGTGAGGCTTTACTTAATGCTTAAAAACTAATGCTTAGAAATTAACATTCCTTAGATTTTTTTAGCTTATATTCTTCTACTCTATCAACCATTTCATAATCTTGTTCACTCATCTGTTGATAGCCATTGCTCACACTGCCATAGGATGAATTTTTATTATCATGCTGAGCGTGCACAGCAGCATCTTTGATCTGGGCAATGTCTTCTGCAAACGGCGTATGAGGGATATCCAGCACAGCAAATAGCGCGGCTAAAAATTCATCAGCGGTAAAATATTTATCCATATAGCTACCATCAAGCCCAAGGTATTTATTCGATAATACATGACGCAGGCGCTCACAAGCAGGGATAGTATGCTTGATAGGATAACCCATGGCTTTAACAATATCTTGCGAACGCAGCTCAAGTGTCGCTATCTGATTGATCGCATACTGGGCGAGAAGATGACGTGGGTGGTAATGACGGGTATGTTTGGATTGGTTAGCAATGTGGCTCATGATATTGAACACCTTAGACTCCTGTAACTCCGACGAAAAAGGTTGAAATACGCCCAAATAGGCAAATAAAATCAGGCACAAATGAGGATGTCGGAGTACAGGCTCATGCGCTTTACCAGAATTATTTTATATCGTGCTGGAAGTTGCAAGGTTTGTACGCCACCATTTATAACGATAATGGCTGGCGATGACAAAACTGTTAAACCCACGATAATGACTTAAAGATGATAGCATATCAGATAATAGAAAATAAATACTGATATTAATACGCTTTGGTAATCACACGATTGTTACGGTCTCTCTATCGCCGTCAAAGTCTGAATACCTTTATATTTAAAAACGGTAGAAAAAATCAGACGATAACTCAACAAAGCTATCTAATTATTTTTAGACATTGACCTGCATGATATAAAGTCAGCCCCAACTCAGTAAAGCCAGATTTCATCCCACCAAAAGAGACTTTCGCCTCTTCTAAGGTCTTAAATGGTAAGGGAATACTGTCTCTATTACCGGTCATTATATAATCGGCAAAGCACTTACCCATTAGTGTGCCTGTGGTAATGCCGCGACCGTTATAGGCCGTTGCGGTCAGCAAACCCTCAGCGGGCTCCATGACTCGAAAAATATGATCTTGCGTGAAGCCAAAACTACCAGTCCACTCATACTGCCACTTAAATGCTGGCAAATCTGGATAATAGCTTTTTTGCACCGCATTGGCCCATGATTGGTAAAAGGATTTTGGTTTAAGCTGTGTACCACCAACCGTTCCCAATAATAGGCGATCATCGTCATCACGGCGAAAGCTAGATAAAGCTAAGCGGGTGTCCCATGCGCCTGTTCTGTACGGCAAAATACGATCCGCAGCCTCTCCGCTGAGCGGCTCAGATGCAATCTGATAATAATAAACCAGATAAAATGTCTTTTTAATTTCTGTCCACTCGCCTTCGGTATAAGCGTTGGTTGCAATAATGACGCGCTCAGATTTCACGCGCGCTTTGGAAGTCCTTGCATACCAATAGCCATCCACCTTTTCTAAGGCTTCAACAGCGGAATGCTCATAAATAGTGACACCAAGACTGGTTGCTACTTTTGCGAGTCCTCTGACATAAGCCAGCGGATTGATAGTACCTGCACGATGATCAAGCAGTGCCTTATTGATACTTTTGGTACCGCAATATTCATGGCATTTGCTACCAGTTAGCACTTCAACATTCGCACCGCGGCGGCTAAGCTGCTCATATCTGATATCGACATCTGCTTCACCTTTGGCGTTATGTGCCATGTGGATATTACCGGCTTGAGTGGCTTGGGCGTCTATATTATAACGTTTGATTAAGTCGAATACTAAGCTTGGCGCTTGCCCAAGGGCGTCTGTCAAGCGTTCACCTGCTACTTCACCTAGCCTAATATTCAAATCATCAGGGCGCGCCCAAGTACCTGCATTGACTAGCCCTACGCTTTTACCAGAGCCGCCACTGCCTATCGTTTGGCTCTCTAAAAGGATAACTTTGACGCCTTTTTCTGCTAAATGAATCGCCGCCGACAACCCTGTATAACCGGCGCCTATGATACAAATAGTCGCTTCAGTATCGCTATTCATCTGACTATAAGTATCAATAATAGGTGCGGTCATATTCCACAAACATTGCTCTTGCAACATCTCATACTCCTTCTAAATTACACGTTGTCTACAGTGGAGAGCGTGTTTGTGTCGTTATTAACAATAGGTTCTTCACGGGGGATAAATTTGTCTAAGAACACCCATAACAAACCAAATAGCGGCGATAACCAACAGGCAAAGGCGAATGGTGCATAAGTGAGTGTCGCAATACCTAATGTTGCCGCGACGAAACTACCACCCATGTTCCAAGGAATAAGCGGAGATAACAGGGTTCCGGTATCTTCAATAGAGCGTGTGAGTGTCGTGCGTTTGTAGCCCATTTCTTGATATTTGTCTTTTAATAAACGACCTGGCAACACCAGTGTGGTATAGACGTCACCGATGAGCGTACCAACACCAAGCGTGCTGGCATAAGTGGTCATTACTAAACCAAATCTCGATTTCACCATTTTATTAATTTTTGCCATGATGGCTTTTAGCGTACCGTAATGCTCAATTGAGCCGACGAATGCTAAAGCAAAGATGGTCAAGGTCACAACCCATGTCATCGACATAATGCCGCCTTTAGACAGCAGTTGATCCACGACAGCAAAGCCCGTTTCACTGACAAAGCCATTTTGTAGGACCGTAAAAATGTCATGCACACCCACGCCTTGCATAAAAAACGCGACCAATCCTGCGACCACCACACCAGACAATACCGTTGGAATAGCAGGCATTTTCATCACCGCTGCAATGACAACGACAACAGCAGGTAATAACGTAATGATGCTCAAGTTATAATTGGCCGCTAGTGAGGTTTGAATTTCTTTAATTGAGGTTAAATCGACATTTTCTGCGCCGTAACCCATACCAATCCAAGCATAGATAATCAATGCAGTTACCATGGCAGGTACCGTGGTTGGCAACATACCGCGGATGTGCTCCCAAAGATCAACACCAGCCGCTGCTGGGGTTAAGTTGGTGGTATCAGATAAAGGAGACATCTTGTCACCAAAAAAAGCACCAGAAACAATGGCGCCGCCCGTTAGTGACGGCGGGATGCCCAAGCCTAGCCCAATACCCATCATGGCAAGACCGACCGTACCAACCGTGCCCCAAGAGGTACCGGTTGCAACAGAAATAATGGCGCAAATTAGACAGACAGAGACTAGAAATGATGAGGGAGAAAAAACGCTAAAACCGTAGTATAAAATCGTGGGAACCGTACCAGCGATAATCCAAGCACCGATGAGCATACCAACGCCCATCAAGATAATCATGGCCGGCAGACCAATTTTGACAACCTTTAAAAAGCGTTGTTCCATGCCATCCCAGTCACGGCCACGCAGCTTCATAAACAAGCCGGTGATTAAAATACCGCAAGCTAAGGGTATGTGAGGGGTAAAATCTTTGAATACAAAAAACTGCACCATTAGAATAATGGCAGTCAACACCAGAGGTGCAATATCTAATAAAAAACTAGAAGACGGACCGTAGCCATCTTTAGCTTCGTCATAAGGTTTATCATCCATCATAAGATACCTACCTTCCTTAGTAGTGGATACTGCTGTCAT